>JBJTQX010000038.1:0-7222 GCA_046075855.1 Actinomycetes bacterium | reverse complement strand
CCGGCGACCCCGGACCCACCGACGCCGCCGGAGAAGATGACGTCGCCGGCGCGCTCGGCCATGGCGTGCAGCAGGCCGAACTCGGACATCGTGCGGTCGCCGAGGAAGTCGGGGACGGCTTGGAAGATGCCGCCGCCCCCGTCGACCATGCCGTCGGCGATGGCCAGGTACTCCTCGGTGTTCGCGAAGGTGCCGGGGACCTGCCGCCCGTCCGGGATGGTGTGGATGAGGATGCGCGAGGTCGAGAACCCGACCGCGCCGCCCGCGATGGACTCGGCCGCGATCTCGCGCATGGCCGTGAGCTCCTCGGGCGTCGCCTGCTCGTCGCCGATCGCGCGCTCCCCCATCACGTGGTAGCGCAGCGCGCAGTGGCCGACGAGGCCGACCACGTTGAGGGCGGGTCGCATCCGCTCGACCGCGTCGAGGTACTGCGGGTAGGTCTCCCAGTCCCAGGGCAGCCCGTCGAGGATCGCGTCGCGCGGGATGTCCTCGACGCTCTCCATCATCTCGGCGAGGAAGGTCCGGTCCTGCGGACGCACCGGGGCGAAGGTCACCCCGCAGTTGCCCATGAGCACCGTCGTGACCCCGTGCCACGAGGACGAGGTCATCATCGGATCCCACGCGATCTGCGCGTCGAGGTGGGTGTGCAGGTCGACGAACCCGGGGGTGACGACCATGCCGCGGGCGTCGATCTCGCGGGTCGCGGCGACCTCGGCGAGGTCACCGATGGCGGTGATGCGATCGCCGTCGATGGCCACGTCGGCCCGCTGGGCGGGGCCGCCGGTCCCGTCGATGACCGTGCCGTTGCGGATGATCAGGTCGTGCGCCACGGAACTCCTCCTCGATCGGCAGCCACGCTAGCGATCGGGCGGGTCCGGCCGCACGGCGTGCTCAGGCGGGTTGGACGGTGACCGGGAACCCGTTCACCGCATGGGTGGCGCTCGGGCCGTCCACGAGGTCGCCGGGGACGAGGAGGTTCGCGTTCACCCCGGCGTACCGGCTCGCCACGCCGAGCTGGACCCCCTCGAGGTCGTGCCCCCACCCATGCGGGAGGCTCACCACGCCGGGCATCACCTCGTCGCTCACCTCGACCGGCGCAACCACGGAGCCGGCGGTCGAGGTGATGCGGGCCGAACCCCCGTCGACGAGCCCGCGGGCCGCGGCGTCTGCGGGGTGCACGAGGAGCGTGCAGCGATCGCGACCCTTCACGAGCACCTCGACGTTGTGCAGCCAGGAGTTGTTCGACCGGAGGTGACGGCGCCCGATCATCACGAGGCCGTCGGACTCGGGCCGGTCGAGGCGCGCGTGCAGACGGCCGACGTCGCCGAGGATGTGGTCCGGGGCGAGGTCGATCCGACCGGAGTCGGTGGCGAGGAACCCGGGGAGGCGGGGCTCGAGCGGTCCGAGGTCGATGCCCTTCGGGTGCTCGCGCAGTCGGGCGAGGGTCCAGCCATCGGGGTGGGTGCCGTAGTGGTCGCCGTGCGGCGAGATGCGGATCTGCAGGTCGAGCATCCGGTCGGGTCCGCGCGCGTCGCCGGCCATGGCGACGATCTCGGCCGCATCCCGGCCGGTGAGCGGCATGGCCGGGTCGTCGATGATGACCTGCACGAGACCGCCGAACACGAGGTCGGCCCACATGGCGGTGTCGATCGGCAACGGTTGCCCACTGGCGATCGCGCCGAGCATGACGAGCACCTCCCACTCCCGCGGCCGGTCGGCCTCGGGCGGGAACACGGGCTCGGAGTACCGCGCGCCGTTGCGCACCGCGAACTGCCAGATGAGCGAGTCGTAGTGGGGCTGCTGCAGGAACGACTCGCCGGGGAGGATCACGTCCGCGTGACGGCTCGTCTCGTTGACGAAGAGGTCGACTGCGACCATGAAGTCGAGGAGCGGCAGGGCCCGGTCGAGCCGGCCGGCGTCCGGCATCGAGACCACCGGGTTGCCGGCGATCGTGATGAGCGCGCGCACCCGGCCCTCCCCCGGCGTGTCGATCTCCTCCGCGAGGCAGGCGGCGGGAACCTGCCCGAGCACCTCGGGCGCGCCGCGCACGCGGCTGCGCCACGTGCCGAAGGTGAAGCCCTGCGGCGGCTTGAACGAGGTGAGCGAGGTGGCCAGCGGCGTCGGGAACATCGCGCCGCCCGGTCGATCGAGGTTCCCGGTGATGACGTTGAGCACCACCACGAGCCAGGACGCCAGCGTGCCGAACTCCTGCGTGCAGAGCCCGATGCGCCCGTAGACCGCGGCGCTCGGCGCTGCGGCGAGGTCGCGTGCGAGCCGGCGGATCGTGGTCGCATCGACGCCGGTCGGACCGCTCGCCCGTTCCGGGGTGATGCCGGCGATCGCGTCGCGGACCCGCTCCAGCCCGTCGGTGCAGCCCGAGAGGCGTCCCGGGTCGGCGAGGCCCTCGTCGAGGAGGACGTTGGCCATGGCGGCGAGCAGCAGCGCGTCGGTACCGGGTCGGATCGGCACCCACTCGTCGGCGTGGTCGACGGTGCCGGTCCGGCGGGGGTCGACCACCGTGACCCGGCCGCCGCGGCCGCGGATCGCGTCGAGTTTCCCGAGCACGTCGGCCGTCGCCATGAGGCTGCCCTGGGATGCGCTCGGGTTGCCGCCGAGGATGACGAGGTGGTCGGTGCGGTCGAGGTCCGGCACCGGGATGGCCCACATGTGCCCGAACAGCAGGGCGCTCACGACGTTCTGCGGCCACTGGTCGACCGTGCCCGGCGAGTAGATCTGCGCGCCCTCGAGCATGGGCACGAGGATCGGGATGCCCGCGGCGAGTTGGAACGAGTGGGCCACGGGGTTGCCGATGTAGACCGCGAGTGCGTCGCGGCCGTGCTCGTCGATGATCGCTGGCAGCCGTTCGGCGATGAGCCGGAGCGCCTCATCCCAGGTCGCCTCGCGGAACCCGCCGCCATCGCGGATGAGCGGGACCCGCACGCGGTCCGGGTCCTCGTGCAGGCGACCGACCGCGGTGCCCTTCGGGCACAGGTAGCCCTTCGACCAGACGTCCTCGCGATCGCCGCGCACGAGCGTGACCCGCTGGGCGTCGTCGAGCGTGAGCTCGAGACCACACATGGCCTCGCAGAATGGGCAGGTCCGGTGCGCGGTGGTGGTCACGCCGTCGGACGTTACGCGTCCGACCGGTCCCCCGCCGGCGGCTAACCCAGCTCGACGAGGCGGTCGAGACCGAGGGCGTCGAGGAGGCGGGTCAGCCAGGACGACAGCATCCACATGCGGTCGAGGATGAGCAGGATCCCGAACACCGCGAGCACCGCGGCCGAGATGAAGGTGAGCGCCCGCAGGTGACGCTTCACGAAGTCGAGCGGGGCCGCCCAGCGCCCGAACGCGAGGCCGATGGCGAGGAAGGAGACGGCCATCCCCGCCGAGTACGACGCGAGGAGCGCCACCGCCCGCGGTCCGCTCTCGGTCGCGGCGACCCCGAAGACCGCCGCGATGATCGGGCCGAGGCACGGTGACCAGCCGAACGCGAACGCCGCACCGGCAACCGGCGCGGTGAACGCGCCGAACTGGCCGGCCCGGACGTGGAACCGCGACTCGCCGTAGAGGCTCGGCGCCATGAGGAGCTGCGAGCCGGCGAGGTAGATCGCCATGAGCAGGACGAGCACCCCGGAGAGGCGGGTGAGCAGCGCCTGGTTCTCGAACAGGTTCTGCCCGACCGTGCTCGCGGCGAGGCCGAGCAGCACGAACACGGTGGTGAATCCGAGGGCGAACCAACCGGTCATCGCGGCGATGCGGCCGAGGTCGCGAACCCGTCCCGCCTGCACGTCGCGTACCTCGAGGCCCGTGACGAGCGCGATGTATCCCGGCACCATCGGGAGCACGCAGGGCGAGAGGATCGAGATGATGCCGCCACCGAACGCAACGATCATCGTCACGTTGTCGCTGCTCACCGCGCCGAGGACCACGGGGGCAGGCTAGGTCTGCGCGCGGCTTGGGCCGGAGTCGTCGCGGCTCACGCCGCCGGTGCGTCCGGGTCCTCCGGGGCGTCGGCCGGGAGGTCGATCGGGCCCGCAGTGACCGCGGTGGCGATCCGCGCCTCGGCGAGCGTGACGTAGGCCGGGTCCATCTCGAACCCCACGTACCGCCGGTCATTGCGCACGGCGGCGACCGCGGTGGTCCCCGAGCCCATGAACGGGTCGAGCACGACGTCGCCCCGGTACGTGTAGAGCCGCATGAGCCGACCCGGCAGGTCAACGGGGAAGGGCGCGGGGTGTCCGATGCGCTTGGCGCTCTCCGGGGCCAACTTCCAGACGTCGAGCGTGGCGTCCATGAACTCCTGGCGGGAGATGGTGTTCTCGAAGGGCAGGCCCATCCGCTCGCGCTTCGCCCGAGTCACGGCACGGTCGAAGCGCCCCTTCGAGGCGATGACGACGCGCTCGGTGAGGTCGCGCAGCACCGGGTTGGCTGCGCTCTGGAACGAACCCCATGCACAGGAACCGGACGCGCCCTCCCCCTTCATCCACACGACCTCGCCGCGCAGGAGCAGCCCCAGATCGTCCTGGAGGATCGTCGTGATGTCCGCGGCGAGCGATCGGTACGGTCGGCGACCGAGGTTCGCGACGTTCACGGCGATGCGACCGCCCGGCTCGAGGACCCGGGCGGCCTCGGCGAACACGTCGCGCAACATTGCCAGGTACTCGACGTAGGACGCGGGCACGTGGCCCTCACCGAGCTCCTCCTCGTACTGCTTGCCCGCGAAGTACGGGGGTGAGGTGACGACGAGTGCCACCGAGAAGTCGGGTACCACCGACATGTCCCGCGCGTCCCCGGTGATGATCGAGTCTGCAGCCGAGCAGGGGTTCACGGTGTCGTCGCCGGAGACTGTGGGCGCGGAGAAGCGCGCGTAGAACGCGCTCGCGTCGTGGCTCTCCCGGCGACCCGCGCCGAAGTTGGAGGTGGCGGTGGGCACCCGCTTCCCGGACATCAGGAGGTGAAGGTACAGGCCCGCGCGCGCGGCGACCAGCGGGCCGCGGTCAGCGCGCGCCCGCCGCGCGCCGGGACCGGCGGACCCACGCGAACGCTGCGCCGATCCCGCCCAGCCCGAGCACGAGGAGAGCCAGCGATCGCGGCCCCCGTGTCGGGGCACCGGTGGGCGCGCCTCGCCGGGCGACGGCCGGGTCCGCAGCGAGGAGTGGGCCGGTCACGAAGCCTCCCGGCTCGTCGGTGACGCCGGAGGTTCCCGCGATCGGCGGCCCGCTCGGGCCGGGGATGGCGGGGCCGGGAGTGCCGGGGACCGCACCCGGGGCCCCTCCCGGTGTCCCGGGCGTCACGCCAGCCGTCGACGGCGGGGCGACGACGCCGGTCGGTGACGGCACCGTGGGCGTCGGCGCGATGCCGAGGATGGCATCGATGGACGCGAAGGCGGGCGCGGCGCCGGTGCCGTACCGCCAGCCCTCGACGTCTCCGTCGCGCACAGTCGACGAACCGCCGCCGACGGCTGCGTACCGGAAGGAGGTCGAGCCGGCTGGCGCCCGGAAGTAGGCCCAGTACCGCGCGTCGCCGCCGGTCCCGCCGAGGCAGTCGGGACCCGCGTCGCGACCGACGCCGTAGAGACGGCAGACCGCGCCACCCACTCCCGAGTAGGAGTACACGACCGGATCGGCCCCGGCCCGGCGCAGCAGCTCGATGCCGGTGATGGACTCCTCCGGGAACTCGACGACGACCCGGCGCGTCTGACCGTCCCCCTCGACGATGACCGCGGCGCGGTGCACCGTCTCCGCACGCACGCCGGTCGACACGCCGCAGGTGAGCGCGCCGGATGCCGCGAGCACCGCAGCGAGGGACCGGAGGCGGCTACGCAACCCGTCGCCCCAAGCGCACGAGGGCCAGTCCGAGGCCGAGCACCACGAACCCGAGCACCACCATGGTGGCGGTCGCACCCCGCGCACCCGAGTTCGCGAGGCGCGCCGGCGCCGCCGCGACCGGAGGGGTCGTCGTCGCCACAGGGGAGGTCGTCGTGCTCGTGGCCGGTGCGGCCAACGGGAGCGCACCGACGAGCCACGTCCGCAGCAGACCCTGCACCCCCTGGGAGGTGCCGAACGTGTTGAGGCCGAAGTCGTCGTAGGGGCCGACGAGGTGGCCGTCGCCGGCCTGCGCGGCGAGCAGTGCCCCAGTCGGGGTTCCGGTCACCGCGGCGAACGCCGCAGCACCCGCGGGCTGCACCGGCCGCCAGACCGAGCTGTCGGGGTCGTAGCCCGCGGTGCGGATCGCGAGCGCCGCCAGCGCCGTCGCGTTCGGATTGGTCACGGCGTCACCCTCCTCACGCCAACCGCCATCCGCCTGCTGTCGAGTTGCGAGGAAGCCGAGCGCACGCTGCACGCCAGCGTCGGACTGCGCGGCGCCACCGGCCACGAGGCCGATGAGCGCAGCGGCCGTCGTATTGACGTCGGCCGGCGTCGCGGTGGTCAGGTCGCCCGTGTAGTCCCATCCGCCGTCGGGATGCTGCCCCGCGCGGATCGCGGTGACCGTGCCCGCCGGCACCGCGCCGATGACGAGTCGGAGGGCGAGAGCCGCGTAGATCGTCTCGTTGAAGGTGCCGTAGCGGCCATCCGGGGTGGCGGCGGCGGCGATCGCCGTGGTGAGATCGATCGGCGCACCATCCCCGGCCGGATCGAAGGCAGCGGAGGGCAGGCCGAGCGGCTCCGCCACGAGCACGACGAGTTTCGCGGCGTCGCCCCCGGAGAGGCCCGACGCGGACCACCCATCGAGCCAGGCCAGCGGATCCTCGCCGCACACGCTGGAGATCGCGCGGACCGCGGCGAGCGCCTCGGAGGTCGACCACACGCTCGTGGTCTGAGCGGCCGTCGCGATGGCGAGCACCGCGTCGGGGGTCTCGAATCCGGGGAACCCGGCGGTCTCGAACCCGCCGTCGGGCTGGACCTGGCTCAGCAGCCACTCGACCGCGGCGACCGCGCCCGCACGGGGGGTGGCCGCCGCGGCTGGCGAGCCCGTCGGGCCGCAGGCAGCCGCGGCCGGTGGGATCGAGACCACGCCGGGCGCCGCACCGAGGACGACGAGTCCCGCGAGGAACGGGACCGCCAGGACGCGCCCCAGCGCGGGGAGCGATCGGGGACGACGAACCATGACTTCCTCCACCGGCCCCGTGTCCGCGAGGGCCGCACCTGAGCCGCCCGAGGGCGGCCTCCACTGGGGAGCACCGGCGAACCGGTGGACAGGGGCGGGCATCCTGGCTCACGAG
>JBJTQX010000037.1:0-9527 GCA_046075855.1 Actinomycetes bacterium | reverse complement strand
GACCTGCCGATCTACCTCGCGGCGGAGGGCCCGAAGAACGTCGCGCTCTCCGCGGAGATCGCCGACGGTGGGATCGCGATCTACCTGTCGCCCCGGGTCGACGGCTTCTACCGGGACGCGCTCGCCGAGGGCTTCGCCCGGCCGGGCGCGCGGCGCTCCTTCGAGGACTTCGAGGTGGCGGCGACCGTGCCGGTCATCATCCACGACGACGTCGAGGAGGCCGCGTCCTTCCTCCGCCCGGTGCTCGCCCTCTACATCGGCGGCATGGGGGCCAAGGACATGAACTTCCACGCCAACGTGTTCTCGCGCATGGGCTACGAGGCGGAGTCGAAGGTCATCCAGGAGCTCTACCTCGCAGGCCGTAAGGACGAGGCCGCGGCCGCTGTGCCGATGTCGCTCATCGAGGAGACGTCGCTCATCGGTCCGAAGGAGAAGATCCGTGACGACCTCGAGGCCTGGCGGGAGTCCTGCGTGACCCAGCTCCAGATCTACGGCGACGCGAACACGCTCCGCACGATGGCCGAGCTCTGCCTCTGAGCCTCAGGTGCGGTCGAGGATGACGTCCTCCGCGTCGGTGAGCATCCAGATGAGGTTGTCGCGGGCGAGGAACTTCAGCTCGTCGGGGTGGATGCGGGCCTCGTAGATGGGGTCCAGCGCCATCTCGAAGAACCGGGACGCGCTCTCGAAGGTCTGGATCGTCACCCCATCGATGTCGCAGCCCGGCCGGTCGTAGTCCGAACGCAGCCGGTGGTTCTGCTCGTAGGCGAGGAAGAACGCCCGGATGTCCGCGTCGTCGCGGTTGAGCGGTCCGTGCTGGGCGAGCCAGTAGGTGTGGAACTCGTCGAGGTCCATGCCGGGCTTGCGGCGCACCGCGCACACGAGGCGCGTGTAGGGCGGGGCGAGGTCGGCGGGTCGGGGCACGATGACGTCTTCGACCTCGGTGAACACCACGAGCATGGCCTCTTGGTCGAAGAGCTCACGCTCGTCGACCCCCACCGTCGCCTGGTACTCGGCGTCGGAGACCATGGCGATGAACGAGTCCCAGTCCCGGTACCACTGCACGGCCGCGCCGTCGTAGATGCAGTCCTCGTGGTCGTAGTCCCGGAGGGAGCGGTGCGACTGCTCGTACCGCAGCAGGGTGGACGCCGCGGCCGGACTGGCGCGGATGAGGTCGGCGTGCCGGCACCGCCACCGCTCGTGGAACTCCTCGACGCCGATCTCTGGGCTGCGCTTCACGAACGCGATCACCTTGAACACCCTCGACCCCCATCGGGAATTGCGGACCCAGCCGTCGGTGGGACACCCTTCCAGAAACGGGCGTGGCGGTGCCATGCCGAACCGGTACGAGGTGGGGACGATGGGTCTGCTCGACGGCAAGGTGGCGGTGGTCTCGGGGGTCGGGCCGGGATTCGGGCGGGCGACCGCGCTCGCGCTGGCCCGGGAGGGGGCCGCGGTGGCCCTCGCCGCTCGGAACGCGGACCGGCTCGCCGAGGTGCGGGCCGACATCGAGGCGGCGGGCGGCCGGGCCATCGGCGTCTCGACGAACGTCGTCGACCCCGACGCGTGCGCCGCAGTCTGCGCTGAGGCGGTGGCCGAGTTCGGGGGACTCGACATCGTGGTGAACTCCGCGTTCCGGGGCGACACGTTCCAGCGGGTCGAGGACGCCGACATGGCGACCTGGCACAAGATCTTCGAGGTCAACTTCTTCGGCGCGATGAACCTCAGCCGCGCGGCGATCCCGCACCTGCGGGCCCGGGGGGCCGGTTCCATCGTGAACATCGCGTCGATGAGCGCACGCAAGGTGCGCGAGGCCGAGGCCGGCTACGCGGCCTACAAGGCCGCACTGCTCACCGCGACCCAGTCGATGGCGCTCGAGCTCGCGCCCGACCGCATCCGCGTGAACGCGGTGGTTCCCGGGTGGATCTGGGGTCCGAACGTGCAGATGTACGTGGGCTGGCAGAGCCAGTCCCGCGGGATCACCGAGGCCGAGGTCGTCGCCGAGATCACCGAGAACATCCCGCTCGGTGAGGTGCCGCCGCAGGAGGACATCGCCGAGGCAGTGGTGTTCTTCGCGAGCGGCATGTCCCGAATGGTCACCGGGCAGTCGCTCGACGTGAACGGCGGGGAGTACTTCGGGTGACCGCCGAGTTCGCGAACCGGGCCGGCATCGTGACCGGAGCGGCCTCCGGGCTCGGCCGCGCCGCCGCGATCGCCTTCGGCGAAGCCCGAGCGAGCGTCGTGGTCGCTGACGTCGACGAGACGGGTGGGGCCGAGACGGTGCGTATGGTCGAGGCGGTCGGCGGCCGGGCGCTGTTCATCCGGACCGACGTCACCGATGCCGGGCAGGTGGAGGCCATGGTCGGCGGCTGCTTCGCGGCCTTCGGGAGCCTCGACTTCGCGGTGAACAACGCGGGCACCACCGGGCGCGGTGGCCGGGTGGGGGAGTACGAACTCGAGGACTGGCGGAACACCCTGGCGGTCAACCTCGACGGGGTGTTCCACTGCCTCCGGGCGGAGTTGCCGCTCATGGAGCGGGCCGGGCGCGGGGCCATCGTGAACGTCGCCTCGGGCGCCGGGCTCGTGGGGTTCCCGGGGCTGCCCGCCTACGTGGCGAGCAAGCACGGGGTCGTGGGCCTCACGAAGGCCGCGGCGCTCGAGTACGCCGCAGCTGGCGTGCGGGTGAACGCCGTGTGTCCGGGCAGCACCCGCACCGCCATGCTCGAGGGCTACATGGCCCAGGATCCCCGGGTCGAGCGCATGATGGTCGCCGGGGTGCCGCTGGGACGTCTCGGCCTCCCCGATGAGATCGCCGCCGCCATCCTCTGGCTCTGCAGCGATGCTGCGTCGTTCGTGGTCGGCCATGCGCTCGCCGTCGACGGCGGCTCCGTGGTGCAGTAGGTCGTCGCCGATCGCCCCGCCCGCGGGTCGATGGGGCGGAGCGCGCTAGGCCCGGCCCTCCCAGAGGAGCCGCTCCTCGGCATCGGGGTCGTGCACGAGGCCCGTGTCGGTTGCGCCGAACCGCATGACCGGGCGGGTCGCCGGGTCGTAGGCGGGCCAGCCCGGGTCGCCGGTGCGGGCGAAGCGCACCCAGGCCTCGACCATCGCGTCGGAGAGCGGCTGGCGGTCCTCGCCCGCTCCGGTCAGCATCGCGCCGGCGTCGAGCGTGCCGAACACGAACGGCAGCTCGAGCGCGTGGCAGGCCTTGAGGAAGTCGACCACCTGGCTCTCGTAGGTGAACCAGTACATGAACGCGTCGCGACCCTGCTCGGCCTGCGTCTCGGCCACGCGGATGACGGGGATCCGGAAGATGTGGTCGGTCATGAACGCGACGAGCAGGTCCGAGCCCTTCGCGCCGGGACGGTTGCGCGCGTAGGTGTCGATGAGAGCCTCGGCGTCCTCGCCGAACACGCCGCGGGCCTCGGCGATGACGCGAGCGGCATCGACAGAGAACAGGTTCATGTCGAGCATGAGGAACAGCGAGAACTCGTCCCGGGTCGTCCCGATGAGCACGGGGACGTCGCCGTGCCCGTCCCGGAGCGCCTCGAGCGGCTGCTGGGGCAGGTGGGTCCCGTCGACCACCGGTGTGAACGGCATGTCGAGGCGACCGCTCTGGAGCATGGCCGCCTGTGCGTCGAGGATGGCCTGGGTGGGCAGGGCCTGGAGCTCGGCGAGCGTCGACACTCCGGCGTGGGCGAGGAAATCCTTCGCGATGACGGCCGCGTCGACCGCTTCGCGGCAGAAGTTCGCGCCACCGCTCTGTGCGATGGCCCTGTGGAACAAGCCCTGTGCCGCGGGGAGGCCGAGGAGCGTGTTCACGCTCATCGCGCCTGCGGACTCGCCGAAGATCGTGACGTTGGACGGGTCGCCGCCGAACGCGGCGACGTTGTCGCGCACCCACTCGAGCGCGGCGACCTGGTCGAGCGTCCCGGCGAGTCCGGAGCCCGACGCGGCCTCGCCCGCGATGTCCTCGAGGTGCAGGAAGCCGAAGGCGCCGAGCCGGTAGTTGATGGTCACCACGACGACGTCGCCGGTGGCCGCGAGGTGCGCACCGTCGTAGAGCGGGAACGATCCGGCCCCGTTGAGGAAGGCCCCGCCGTGGATCCACACCATGACGGGTCGGGAGCCCTCGAGCCCCGGCGTCCAGACGTTGAGCAGGAGCGAATCCGCCTCGTCCTGCTGCGGCGGCTCGGCCCCGAGCGCCGCGTCGAGCGGCGACGGCAGCTGGGGGACGACCGGCCCGAAGTGTTCGGCGCTGCGCACACCGCTCCACGCCTCGGGAGGTGCCGGGGGCAGGAACCGTCGGGCGCCCACGGGCGGGGCGGCGTACGGGATGCCTGCGAAACGCAGGAGCCCGGCGTGGTCGGTGCCCACGAGGGTCCCGGACGTGGTCTCGACGGTGGGCAGGGTCATCGGTGCTCCTCGGCCTGCACGACCCCGGCGGGGGCGCGTTCCGGGCGGAAGGGTACGCCGGGGACCTCCGGTGGAACCACCGGGAGCCGCTACCGTCGCTGACCGTGGGCCAACGGGAGGTGCGAGCGGAAGGCGCCCTGTCCGGGCGAGCGGCGATCGTCGGGGTCGGGGAGACCCCGTTCCTGCGGGGCTCGCCCCGGCTGCCGGTGGAGCTCATGCTCGATGCGTCCCGGGCCGCGCTCGCCGATGCCGGGCTCTCACCGGCCGACCTCGATGGGATCGTGCCGCCGCCGGGGTACACGACGGTCGAGGAGCTCGCGGCCAACCTCGGGGTCCGTGACGTGGCCTTCTCGGCCACCGTGCACATGGGCGGCGCCTCCTCGGTGGCGGCGGTCCAGGACGCCGCCATGGCGGTCGCCACCGGGGTCGCGACGACGGTCCTCGTGGTCGTCGGGTGGAACGGGTACTCCGCGTTCCGACCCCGCGAGGGGGTGCCCAGCCCGCGGCGGGGCTTCGACGCGAACGCAGTGGGTGACACGGTGCTCGACCTCTACGTGCCGTACGGGGCCCAGTCGGCCGCGCAGTTCTACGCGTGGATCGCCATGCGCTACGTGCAGCAGTTCGACGTGCGGTCCACGGACACCGGTGAGGTCGCCCTCGCCGCCCGGGCGCATGCGGCCACGCACCCGCTCGCGCTCATGCGGGACGTGCCGCTCACGATGGAGGACTACCTCGCATCGCCGTTCGTCTCCGAGCCGTTCCGGCGCTTCGACTGCTGCCTCGAGACGGACTGCGCCGCCGCGGTGATCGTGACGAGCGTCGAGCGGGCCCGCGACCTCCCGCACCGACCCGCGGTGGTGCTCGGGGTGGGCGAGGGCCACCCGTACCCGGCCGATGACATCGCCGGGCGGGACGACCCGTTCCACATCGGCCTCGCCGACGCCGCGCCGCGAGCCTTCGCGATGGCCGGGGTCCAGCCCCACGATGCCGACGTGCTCGAGGTCTACGACTGCTTCACCCACGTGGTCCTGCTGCAGCTCGAAGCGCTCGGTCTCTGCGAGCGCGGGGGTGCCGGCGAGTGGGTGCGCGACGGACGGATCGGGCTGGGCGGGGAGTACCCGATGAACACCCACGGTGGCCTGCACTCGCAGGGCCACATGTGGGGCATGAACCACGTGGTCGAGGCGGTGCGTCAGCTCCGGGGCGCACGCGGCATCGCCCAGGTGCCGGACGCCGAGGTCGCGGTGGTCACCGGCTGGGGCGACTTCGGCGACGGATCGATTGCGATCCTCGGAGCAGATCGATGAGGGGCGGGCGATGGGCGATCCGGTGAACCCGCACCCGAACCGCATGGTGCCGATGGCCGTCGGGCTCAACGCCGAGTACTACCGGCGGGCCGCCGAGACCGGGGTCCTGCACGTGCAGCGCTGCGACGACTGCGGTCGGCACCGACACCCGCCGCGGCTGTCCTGTGCCGCCTGCGGCTCGGACGTCTGGGCGTGGGTGCCGACCGCGATGCGCGGGGAGGTCTGGTCGTGGACCGTCACCCACCGGGTGACCGACCCTGCGTTCAGCGAGGAGGGGACCTTCGCGATCGTCGTCGTGGAGCTGGTCGAGGGCGTGCGGGTGGTCGCCAACACCATCGGCATCCCACACGCGGACCTGCGCATCGGGCTGCCGGTGCGGCTCCGGCTCGATCGGCGCAGCGAGACGGCTGCGCTCATCGACGTCGTTCCCGAGTGAATCAGCCCTCGGGGCGGGTTCGTCGGAGATCGGGTTCGAGGTAGATCGTCGTCGCCTCGGGCACGACGGCCCGGATGCGGGCCTCGGTCGCGTCGATGCCGTGGGCGACGCCCTCGAGGTCCGTCGGTGCCAGCTCGACCTTGGCGGCGACGAGGATCTCCTCCGGGCCGAGGTGCATGGTCCGGAGGTGGATGATCGAGCGGACCTCGGGGCCGTCGAGCACTGCGGCTCGGACCGAGGACTCGACCTCGGGGTCTGCGCTCTCGCCGATGAGGAGGCTCTTCATCTCCACGGCCAGCACCGCCGCGATCACGCAGAGCAGCGCGCCGATCGAGATCGACCCGGCGGCGTCCCACCGGGGTTCGTGGGTCACCCAAGCCAGGAGGACCCCGGCGAGTGCGAGCACGAGTCCGGTGAGCGCGCCGATGTCCTCGAGCAGCACCACGGGGAGCTCGGGGTTGCGGGTCTCCCGGATGAACCGGTGCCAGGGCCGCCCGTGTCGTGGTGGAGTCGCCTCCCGCACCGCGGTGCGCAGCGAGAACGACTCGAGCACGATCGCCACGATCAGCACGAGCACCGCGACGATCGGGGAGTCGAGTTCGTGGGGGTGCCGGAGCTTCTCCACGCCCTCGAAGATCGCGAAGAGCCCGCCGAGGGTGAAGAGCACGAGGGCCACGATGAACGCCCAGAAGTACCGCTCGGTGCCGTGGCCGAACGGATGCTCGGCGTCGGGGGCACGGCGAGCCCGGCGACCGCCGAGGATGAGCAGCGCCTGGTTGCCGGTGTCGGCGAACGAGTGGATCGCCTCGGCGAGCATCGACGTCGACCGGGTGATGGCGAACGCGACGACCTTGGACACGGCGATGCCCAGGTTCGCCAGGAGCGCGGCGATGATGGCCCGACGGCTGCCCTCGTGCACGGCCGAGTTCCTAGCCGATCGCGTCCCAGACCATCGGACTCTCGCCGTCGGGTCCGGGTCCGTCGAGGAGTTCGACCGGGTCGTGCTTGTCGATGTGGCCGATGAGCCCCGAGTACACCGAGTACCCGACGAGTCGGCGCAGCCGCGGCGCGAACGTGGCCGCGATCGCACGGGGGATCCCGAGCTGCTGGTTCTCCTGCTGCCGGATGAACCCCGCGCAGTAGTTCATGGCGATCCCGATGCGGTCGTCCCCGGTCGAGTTCGCCCCACCGCCGTGCCAGAGCGCGCCGTCCCAAACGAGCACCGAACCGCGGGGCATCTCGGCGGGGATCGAGTCGTACGCGGTGACGAAGTCGGGGGCGTGGTCCGCGCGGTGCGAGCCGGGTACCAGCCGCGTCGCCCCGTTCGCCTCGGTGAAGTCGGTGAGGGCCCACATCGAGTTGCAGACGAGCGGTGGGTGTGGCCGGGGGATCGGGATGAGCTGGTCGTCCGCGTGGATCACCTGGGCGCTCTCCCCGGGTTGGATCCGGATCGAGGACAGGGAGGACACGAGGCATCCCGGGTCGAGCACCCGCTCGACGATGGGCAGCACGTGGTCGTGCACGGGGACCCGCTGCCAGACGGGGTCGTGGGCCAGGAGGTTGTAGACGCGCAGTGTCCGGTGTCCCTCGAACCCGTTGGCGCCGGGACGCGTGCCGAGCTCGCGCTCGAGGCGGGCGAGACCGGCTTCGAGCTCGTCGAGCAGGCCCGGGTCGATCGCGTCCTCCACGACCGTGTAGCCGACCTCGTCGATGCGGGCGACGTGGTGATCGATCATGTCGGGGCTCAGCACGGGACTGAGGTTAGGACAGGCGCCGGCGCAGTGGCGGGCTGCGTCTAACCTCGACGCCATGGCCCTCTACGCGCTCGGCGACCTCGAACCGGTGATCGACCCCACCGCCCTCGTCCACCCCGATGCGGTGGTCATCGGCGACGTGCACATCGGGGCGGAGTCCTCGATCTGGCCGGGCGCGGTGCTGCGCGGCGACTACGGGCGCATCACGGTGGGCGCCCGCACGAGCATCCAGGACGGCTCGGTGATCCACGCGACCCGGGAGATGCCCACGCACATCGGCGACGGGTGCGTGGTCGGCCACCTGGTGCACATGGAGTGCTGCACGGTCGAGGACGGGGCGCTCGTCGGCTCCGGGTCGATCGTGCTCCACCGGGCGATCGTGCGGAAGGGTGCGCTCGTCGGGGCGGCCGCCCTCGTGCCGAACGACATGGAGGTCCCGTCCGGGGCGATGGCCCTCGGCGTGCCGGCCCGCATCCGACCCGATGCGGTCCACCCCCGGATGATCGAGCTCAACGCGGAGTCCTACGTGCAGAACACCCGGCGGTACCTCGCCGAACTGCGCCGCATCGACTGACCGCGCCTAGATTCGAGTCCCGGCCGGGAGTCCCCCCGGACCGTCGCATCGCCCAGGAGCCGTCATGCCCGAAGCCGTCATCGTCGCCACCGCTCGTACGCCCATCGGACGGGCGTTCAAGGGTTCGTTCACCGAGGAGCGGGCCGACGACATGGCCGCGTTCATCGTCGACGCGGTGCTCAACAAGGTGCCGCAGCTCGACCGCAACACGGTCGACGACCTCATCCTCGGCTGCGGGCTGCCGGGCGGCGAGCAGGGCTTCAACATGGGCCGGGTCGTGGCGATCCTCGCCGGGATGCCCGACGTCCCGGGCTGCACGATCACCCGGTACTGCTCCTCCTCGCTGCAGAGCATCCGGATGGCGGCCCACGCGGTGCGCGCCGGTGAGGGCGATGCCTTCGTGGCCGCCGGGGTGGAGGCGGTGAGCCGGTTCATGGTCGGCGGTTCCTCCGACCACACGCCGAACACCCAGAACCCGACGTTCCAGGACGCCGGGCTGCGCACGCTGGCCCGCATGGCCGGCGACCAGGGGGACTGGACGCCGCCGACGGGGCTGCCCGACGTCTACATCGCGATGGGGGAGACGGCGGAGAACGTCGCCGAGGTCGAGGGCGTGACCCGCGAGGAGATGGACGACTACGCGTTCCGCTCCCAGCAGCGCACCGGCGCGGCGATCGCCCGCGGCTTCTTCGAGCGCGAGATCACGCCGTACACCCGTAAGGACGGCACGGTGATCGCGGCGGACGACTGCCCTCGACCGCAGACCGAGCGCGAGAAGCTGGGCTCGCTGGCACCGGCCTTCCGGCCGACCGGTCGGGTGACGGCCGGTAACGCGTGCCCGCTCAACGACGGCGCGGCCGCGGTCGTGGTGATGAGCGACACCAAGGCCAAGGCGCTCGGCCTCACGCCGCTCGCCCGCATCGTGTCCTCCGGCGTCTCCGGCCTCAACCCGGAGATCATGGGCCTCGGACCGGTGGAGGCCAGCCGTCGCGCCCTCGCACTGGCGGGGATGACCATCGACGACGTCGACCTCGTGGAGATCAACG
>JBJTQX010000036.1:0-5749 GCA_046075855.1 Actinomycetes bacterium | reverse complement strand
TACCCGTCGAGCGCTCGGAGACGCTCGAGGACCGCCGTCAACCGCTCGGGAGCGGGTGGGGGCGGGGGCGCGAACGGGGCGACGGCCGGGGCCTGCGGACGGGCGGCGGGGGTGGCTCCCCCGATCCGCGGCGCCGAGGCGACCGGGCGGCTACCGCCGGTCGACGGGGACGGGGCTCCGGCCGCGGGAGCGGGCGTGCTCTGGGTGGGCTGGGAGGCAGTCTGCATGAACACCTCGGCGACGTAGATGCCGCCGTCGACGTTCACGACGCCCACGCCCACGTACCGGAACCCCGGATCAACGAGGTTCGCCAGGTGACCCGGCGAAGCCACGAACGCGTTGTGGACCGAGACGACGTCGCCGCCCCGTCCCACGTTCTCGCCGAGGCGCTGCCAGCTGGACGGCGCGCCCGAGGCGAGGTTGGAGTGGAAGATCGACCCGGCGTTGGCCATGGTCTGGGCCCAGCCCTGGGCCTTCGCGGTGAGGGTGCCGTCGACCGACAGGGCGGGTAGGCCCCGGCTCGCCCGCAGCGAGTTGGTGAGCGAGATGAACTGCGACGCTGCGGCGGTGTCCGCGGCGCCGGCGGGGGCCGAGGCCACCGGCACGGCGACGAGGGACGCGGTGACGAGCGTGGCGCCGACGACCATGCGACGGACGAGCCGGCTGCCTCGCATCTCCCACCTCCCGAGTCCTCGGGGGTGATCCGGACGATCACCCCGCACGAGCCCTATCGGCGGGCCGCCGCCGAGGCTTGAGCCGGCACCCGGAACCGGTACGAACAGGGAAAAAGCCGCCCAGACCTCGCAGATACGGGGTGAAATCGCTAGGTTCCCCGTATGACCTCGTATCGGCCGGGCCGGGCCGCCGAACTCCTCGGCGTGAGCGTGGACACCGTGCGCCGCTGGGCCGACGAGGGTCGGCTCGACCTCCGGCGGACCCCGGGCGGCCAGCGGCAGATCGAGGGTGCGTCCATCGCCCGGCTGCTCGCCGAGCGGGCGCCCGCGGCCGACGGCGGCGCGGCGGGTCAGTCGGCCCGCAACCGGTTCGCGGGGATCGTGACCCGCATCGAGCGCGACGGCCTCGCAGCGATCGTCGAGATCCAGGCGGGTCCGCACCGAGTGGTGTCGATGATCACCCGCGAGGCGGCCGACGAGCTGGGCCTCGAGGTCGGTGACCTCGCGACCGCCGTCGTGAAGGCCACGAACGTGATCGTGGAGGGCGATCGGTGAGCAGCCGACGCGCGCCGCGCGTCGGCTGCTCGGCGACCGCGGTGGCACTCGGGCTCGCGGCGATCGTTCCCGCCCCGGCGGCGCGCTCCGCGGAGTCCGGCCCGCGGACGATCACCGTGTCCGCCGCGGCCTCGCTCGCCGACGTCATGCCGCAGATCGCGCGGCGTTTCGAACGCACGCATCCGGGCGTGCGCGTGCGGCTCAACCTCGGATCCTCCGGCGCGCTCTCGACCCAACTCGTGCAGGGCGCACCCGTCGACGTGTTCGCGTCCGCGTCGGACACCGCATGGTCGGCGCCGGCGATCGCCGGTCGCCTCGGGAACATGGGTCGCGAGACGTGGTTCGCCCGGAACCGCCTCGTGGTCGTCGTCCCGCGCCGGAGCCCGATCCGACTGCGATCGGTCCGGGCCATCCGACGGGCCCGCCCGGTCGCGATGTGCGTGACCACCGCGCCCTGCGGGGCCCTCGGCGCCCTGCTGCTGTCCCGGTCCGGGGTGCGCATCGCCGAGTCGAACATCACCCGGGCCGCCGATGCCCGGGCCACGCTCGCCGCGGTGACCCACGGCGATGCGGAGGCCGGCATCGTCTACCGCACCGACGCGATCTCGGCGGGCAGCAGGGTGCGCTACCTCGACGTCGGGAACCACGACAACGTCGAGGATCAGTCCGCCTACCACGTCGGCCCGGTGCTCGACTCGCCGCAACCGGAGCTCGCCCGGGCGTTCTCCGGGGCCGTCCGGTCGCGGTGGGCGTTGCGCCTGCTGCTGCGCGCAGGCTTCATGCGCCCACCCGGGTGACCGTGTGAACGTCGCCGCGCGTCGTACGCCGTGGGCGGTCATCGTGCTCGCCGCGCTCGGGTTCGCGTGCATCGTCCTGCCGCTCGCCGGACTGCTGCGCCTCGTCTCGTGGCGCGACCTCGGCACGGCGCTCACGAGCCCCGAGGCGACCGACGCCCTGCGCCTCTCGCTCGGTTGCTCGCTGTGCGCCACCGCGATCTCGGTGGTCCTCGGCGTGCCGCTCGCCTGGGTGCTCGCGCGGCTGGAGTTCCCCGGCCGGCGTGTGGTGCGAGCGATCGTGCTGCTGCCGATCGTGCTGCCGCCGGTGGTTGGCGGCGTCGCACTCTTCGCGGCCTTCGGACGGCACGGGCTCGTCGGCGGGGTCCTCCACGACGCGTTCGGCCTCCAGTTCACCTTCTCGCCCCTCGGGGTCGTGCTCGCTGAGACCTTCGTGGCCCTCCCGTTCCTCGTCATCACGGTGGAGGCCGCGATCCGTGCGCTCGACCCGCGGCTCGAGGTGGCAGCCGAGGAACTCGGCGCGTCGCGCGCCACGGTCATCCGCCGCGTCACCCTGCCGCTCGTCGCGCCCGGGATCGCCGCGGGCGCGGCCCTCGCGTGGGCCCGCGCGCTGGGCGAGTTCGGGGCCACGATCACCTTCGCCGGGAACGTGGCGGGTCGTACCCGCACCGCGCCGCTCGCGGTCGCCCTGCTCCTCGCGTCCGACCCGGAGGTGGCGGTGGCGCTCAGCGTGGTCCTGCTCGCGATCTGCGTGACGGTCCTCGTCGTGCTGCGGGACCGTTGGTGGCCCGGTCGCTGATCGATCGGCGGCAGGCAGGGCCGGGGCCGGTTCTGCGAGACTCCCCCGCGTGAACCTCGTCTCGATGCTGCTGCGGTCGACGCAGACCGACCCCGACGGTCCGGCCATCGTCGACGGCGCGACGACGCTCACGTTCGCCGACCTCGAGGCGATCGCCGCCGCCACGGCCGGGAGCCTCGTGGCGCTCGGGGTCGTACCGGGCGCGCGGGTTGCGATCGCCAGCGGCAACGATCCGGCCTTCGTGGCGACGTACCTGGGCGCGCTCTGGGCGGGCGCGGTCGCGGTGCCGCTCAACCCGCAGGTCCCCTCCGCCGTCGTGGCCGCCGAGCTCGAACGGGTCGAGGCGCACGTGCTGATCTGTGGCCCGGCCGGTGCGGCCCACCTCGGCCTCCCGGGCGCCATCGCCTTCGGGGAACTGCCACCGGCCCCCGCGGTACCGGTCGAGGTCGAGCGCGACGACGACGAGGTGGCGGTGCTCCTCTACACCTCGGGCACCGCGGGCGCGCCGCGCGCCGCGATGCTCACCCACGGCAACCTCGCGGCGAACATCGGGCAGGTGCTCGGCGATCCGGGCCTCGCGCTCGACGCGTCCGACTGCTCGCTCGGGGCGCTGCCGTTCTTCCACGTGTTCGGGCTCAACGTGGTGCTCGGTGTCGCGCTCGCGGCTGGGGCCCGCGTGGTCCTCGTCGAGCCGTTCGATCCGAACCTCGCGGCGTCGCGCATCCGGGAACACGGCGTCACGGTGGTCGCAGGCGTGCCGGTCATGTACGACGCGTGGACCGCGCTCACCGACGCGCCGGCCGACACCTTCGCGGGCGTGCGCCTCGCGGTGTCGGGCGCGGCGACCCTCGATCCGGCCCGGGCCGCCGCGTTCAGCGCGCGGTACGGCGTGGCGATCCACGAGGGCTACGGGCTCACCGAGGCCGCGCCGATCGTGACGAGCACGGCGGCCGGAGGCGCGCCCCGCCGCGGCTCCATCGGACCGTGCGTGCCCGGGGTCGAGGTGCGCCTCGTCGACGCGGGCGGGGTCGACGTGCCCGCCGGTGACCCGGGGGAGATCTGGGTGCGTGGCCCCAACGTGTTCGCCGGGTACTGGGGCGATCGGGAGGCCACCGATCGCGTGCTCGTCGATGGGTGGCTGCACACCGGCGACGTCGCGGTGGTCGACGACGACGGCTACCTCAGCCTCGTCGACCGCATCAAGGACCTCGTCATCGTCTCCGGTTTCAACGTGTACCCCGCCGAGGTCGAGGACGTACTCGCCGAGCACGACGCGGTCGCCGAGGTCGCGGTCGCCGGGGTGCCGGACGACCGCACCGGGGAGGCGGTGGCCGCGTGGGTCGTCGCGGCGCCGGGCATGGCGATCGACCCGGACGCGCTGCGGGCCCACGCGGCGGCACGCCTCGCGCGCTACAAGGTGCCGAGCCGGGTGACCGTGGTCGACGCGCTGCCGCGCAGCGCGGTCGGCAAGGTGCTGCGCCGCGACCTCAGTCGCTGACCGTCGCGGGGGCGGCTCGCGCCGCGACGAGGAAGCCTGCGTAGATCACCGAGATCCCGAGCGCGAGCGAGAGCGCGAACGCCTCGTCCTTACCCACCACCCCCTGGACGGTGCCCCCACCCGACAGGATGAGCGTGCCGAGCGCGATGAGCACGTTCGCCAGCGCGCGACGTCGCCCCTCGGGTCCGGGGCGGCGGGCGAACCGGACCGCCGAGATCACCGCGCCGACGAAGATCACGATGGCCCCGATGCCACTGCCGGCCGCGGCGAGCACGCGCGGCAGCACGGGGAGCACCTCGTGTCCGACCGGGATCGTCGTGCCGCTGATCGGACCGGTGACCGAGCACGACAACATCGTGCCGACGGCGAGGCCGCTGAACCCGACGAGGCACCACTGCACCCGGCGACCCACCGTGCGACCGAGCAGGAGGTACACGGTCCCGAGCGCGAGCCAAGGTACCGAGAGGATCGCCCCGAGCAGGTAGAAGGCCCGGAACGTCCCGGTGTCCCAGCCCGTGGTGACCCCGATGGCCAGCGCGGCCGAGGCGAGGGCGAAGACGAACAGCGCGAACGCCCACGCGCCCTCGTGGGCGCTGTGGCGGCGGGTGGCCCGGGCGAGGGTGGCCTGGGCGAAGAGCGTCGCGACGGCCGTGGCACCGAAGGCGAGCGCGCTGACCATGGCGTCGGAGCGTAGGTGAGGCCTCGGGGACGGGTACCGTCGGAGCCGTGGCCGACGACCCGACCCGCCCGGTCCACCACCCGTACCCGGTCGGCCTCGTGGTGGCCGGGCGCCGCTGCTTGCTCGTGGGCGGCGGCCGGATCGCGGCCCGTCGGTTGCCGGCCCTCCTCGAGGCCGGGGCCGAGGTCGTCGTCGTGGCCCCCGAGGTGACCGACGCCGTGCGGGAGCACGCCGAGGCCGGCCGCATCAGCTGGCGGGACCGGGGCTTCGTCCCGGAGGACCTCGACGGCGCGTGGCTGGCCCTCACGGCCACCGGGGACGTGGCCGTGGACGGCGCCGTGGCCGCAGCGGCCACCGAGCGCCGGGTCTGGGTGGCCTGCGCCGACGATCCGTCCGCCTCGACCGCCTCCATCCCCTCCGTGGTGCGCCAGGGCGATCTCGTGGTCACCGTGAGCACCGGCGGACGCAGCCCGGCGCTGGCCGCCTGGCTCCGGGACCGCCTCGCCGCCGAGTTCGGGCCCGAGTACAGGACCCTCCTCGACCTCATCGCCGAGGTGCGGGAGGAGGAGCGGTCCGCCGGTCGCCCCACGGAGGGCGTCAATTGGCGGCGGGCGCTGGATTCAGGGATCCTTGAGGACGTCCGTGCAGGCCGCATCGAGGCGGCCAGGGAGGCGCTGCGAACGTGTCGGTGATCGTCGTGGGGCTCAACCACACCACCGCACCGGTCGAGTTGCGCGAGCGGGTCGCCGT
>JBJTQX010000035.1:0-6986 GCA_046075855.1 Actinomycetes bacterium | reverse complement strand
TGACCCGCGGGGCCAAGCGGGCTGGCGTGCGCTACTTCGGCCCGTACGCCCACGCCTGGGCGATCCGGGAGACGCTCGACGCACTCCTGCGCACGTTCCCGATCCGCACCTGCTCCGACGCGAAGTTGCGCCGGCACGAGCGACTGGGCCGCCCGTGCCTGTCCGCGCACCTCGGCCAGTGTGCGGCCCCCTGCGTCGACGGGATCACCCCGGCGGACTACGGCGACCTCGTGGCGTCGCTCGTCCGGTTCCTCGACGGCGACACCGACGAGGTGGTGGGTCGACTGCGCGAGGAGATGGCCCGGGCCTCCGACGCGCTCGAGTTCGAGCGAGCGGCCCGGCTGCGCGACCAGCTGTCCTCGATCGAGCGGGTGGAGGAACGCCAGACGATGGTCGGGCCGCGCGACGAGGATCTCGACCTGCTCTGGCTCGTCGACGACGAGCTCGAGGCGTCCGTGCAGGTGTTCCACGTGCGCCGCGGGCGGGTCGTCGGGCGCAAGGGGTTCGTGGTCGACAAGGTGGAGGACCTCGACCCGCCGTCCCTCGTCGGCCGGCTCCTCGAGCAGTGCTACGCGGGCGCGCCCGCCGAGGAGGTGCCGCCGCTCATCCTCGTGCCCGAACTGCCCGTGGACCGCGAGGTGCTCCAGACCGCGCTCGCGTCCGTGCGCGGCGGACGGGTGGAGATCCGCGTTCCGCGTCGGGGTCCGAAGCGCGAGCTGGCGGAGACGGTCCGACGCAACGCCGAGGATGCGCTCGCCCGTCACCGGCTCAAGCGGGCGAGCGACCACAACGCCCGGGCCCGCTCGCTCACCGCGCTGCAGGACGCGCTCGGCCTGCCCGAGGCCCCGTTGCGCATCGAGTGTTTCGACATCGCCAACCTGGGGGACACCGATATCGTCGCGTCGATGACGGTGCTCGAGGACGGGATGCCCCGGCGCAGCGAGTACCGGCGTTTCGCCCTCCGCCACGGCCTCGGGCAGGATGACTTCGCCTCGATGGAGGAGGTGCTCACCCGGCGCTTCACCGCGCTCCTGCGTGACCGCGACGAGGGACCCGAGGCCCGACGGCGCTTCGCCTACCCGCCGCAGCTGCTCGTCGTGGACGGCGGCCGCGGGCAGCTCGGCGTCGCGGTCCGGGTGCTCGACGAGCTCGGGCTGCGCGAGGAGGTACCGGTCGTGGGCCTCGCGAAGCGACTCGAGGAGGTCTACCTCCCTGACCGTGCGGAGCCCATCCGGATCCCGCGTGACTCGGAGGCCCTCTACCTCCTCCAGCAGGTGCGCGACGAGGCCCACCGGTTCGCCAACACCTTCCACCGGCAACGGCGCGACCGGCGCATGGTGACCTCGGTCCTCGACGACGTGCCCGGCCTCGGCCCGGCCCGGCGGACCCGGCTTCTGCGGGAGTTCGGGTCCGTGAAGCGGTTGCGAGCCCAGAGCCTCGAGACGCTCACGGGGCTAGGGTGGCTCCCCGACGCCGTGGGTCGGTCCGTCCACGCCGCTCTGCACGGTGCGCCGGACGCACCCGCGTCGGGAGCCGCCGACGCCGCGCCCGACCTGCCATCCTTGGAACCGTGAACGCGGAGCCGGATGCCCTCGAGGTGACGATCCTCACCGGGATGTCCGGTGCGGGTCGTTCGACGGCCGCCGACGCGCTCGAGGACGTCGGGTTCTTCGTCATCGACAACCTGCCGCCCGCTTTGATCGGAAAGGTCGCGGACCTCGCGAGCAGCGGCGAACGGGTCACGCGCTACGTCCTCGTGGTCGACGTGCGGTCGGGTCTGTTCGTGGACGCACTCGACGTTGCCCTCGACGAACTGCGCGCGAGTGGTGCCCGCACTCGGATCGTGTTCCTCGACGCGTCCGACGAGGTGCTCGTCCGGCGGTACGAGGCGACCCACCGCCGGCACCCGCTCGCCGAGGAGGATCGGCTCGTCGACGGCATCGCCCGCGAGCGGGCGCTCCTCGAGGATCTCAAGGGACGGGCCGACGTGGTCCTCGACACGACGGATCTCAACGTCCACGAACTCCGGGATCTCGTGCGCGACCGCGTGGGGCAGGGATCGGCCGACGGTCGCCTTCTCGTGTCGGTGGTGTCCTTCGGGTACAAGCATGGCGTGCCGGTCGACGTCGACCTCGTGTTCGACGTGCGGTTCCTCCCGAACCCGCACTGGGTCGACGAGCTCCGACCGCTCACCGGTTCGGACCCGGAGGTGCGGGAGTTCGTGCTCGGTCAGGCCGAGGCCGCCGAGTACCTCGCCGAACTGGGACGGTTGTTCCGGCTCACCCTCCCGGCGTACCAGCGCGAGGGCAAGTCCTACCTGACGATCGCGATCGGGTGCACCGGCGGCCGCCACCGCAGCGTGGCCATCGCCGAAGCCGTCGCGCGTTCGCTCGGCGAGCTGGGCTACGAGCCGACCGTCCGGCACCGGGACCGGAACCGTGACTGAGGCGGTACCGGGCCTCGTCCCCGACGGGCCGCGGGTCGTCGCGCTCGGCGGAGGCCACGGACTCGCGGTGACGCTGCGCGCGGTACGCCGCTACGCGGGCACGGTGACGGCAGTGGCCAGCGTGGCCGACGACGGGGGATCGAGCGGACGGATCCGGCGGGACCTCGGCCTCCCGGCTCCCGGGGATCTCCGCAAATGCCTCGAGGCGCTCGCGGCCGGACCGACCCCGCTCGCCACGGCGTTCGACCATCGCTTCGCGGCCGGTGAACTCGAGGGCCACCCGATCGGCAACCTGCTCATCGCCGGGCTGGCGGAGGCGTTCGGGGACCTACGCACCGCGCTCGACGAGTGCGGTCGTCTGCTCGGGACCGTCGGGCGGGTGCTGCCCGCGACCGTGGAGCCGGTCGAGCTGACCGCCCGGACCGAGCGGGGCGAACGGGTCGCCGGGCAGGTGGCCGTGCAGGAGCTCGTCGGCCGGATCCGCCAGGTCGGCGTGCTGCCGCCGGACGCGCCGGCCTGCCCGGAGGCGGTTGAGGCCATCCGCCTCGCCGACCAGGTCGTCCTGGCCCCGGGTTCCCTCTTCACGAGCGTGCTGGCCGTGCTCGCGGTCGACGGGATCCGGGACGCGATCGGGTCCACGGAGGCCCGGGTGGTGCAGGTCGACAACCTGGCCGAGCAGCGTCCGGAGACGGAGGGCCTCGACGCCACCGACCACCTCCGTGCGGTGCTGGACCACGGCGGGCGGGTCGACACCGTGCTCCACGCCACGGACGGTGCACTCCGGCTCGATCGGGATGTGGCCACCGGCCTCGGCGTCCAACCGGTCGAAGTGCCCCTCGCACGATCCGACGGCGGCGGTCACGACGCGGGAAGAATGGCCGCCGCGCTGCGGATCCTCGCCTGAGGGCCCGGATCGAGCGCGACGGCACCGACGGCAACTCGACGAGGGGACAGGACATGACGGTACGGGTCGGCATCAACGGGTTCGGGCGCATCGGCCGTTCCTTCACGAGGGCGATCCTCGCTCGCGGCGCCGAGGCCGGGGTCGAGCTCGTGGCGGTGAACGACCCGTTCGGTGACAGTGAGACCGCCGCCTTCCTGCTGAAGCACGACTCGGTGGGCGGCACCCTCGCCAACGACGTGCAGGTCACCGGTGACGGCTTCTCGATCGACGGCCGCACGATCCGCAAGCTCGAGTCGAAGGACCCGGCGGAGATCGCCTGGGGCGACAACGGGGTCGACGTCGTCATCGAGTCGACCGGCGTGTTCACCGCCCGGGACAAGGCCGCCGGCCACCTCGCCGGCGGTGCGAAGCGGGTCATCATCTCGGCGCCCTCCGGCGACGCGGATGTGAGCATCTGCATGGGCATCAACGACGGCGAATACGACGCAGCTCAGCACCAGGTGATCTCGAACGCCTCGTGCACCACGAACTGCTTGGCGCCGATGGCAAAGGTCCTCGATGAGACGTTCGGCATCGAGAAGGGCCTCATGACGACGGTCCACGCGTACACCTCCGACCAGTCGCTGCAGGACCTGGCCCAGGTGTCCCGCTCGGGCAAGGCTGACCTGCGACGCATGCGGGCCGCGGCGCTCTCGATCATCCCGAGCAGCACGGGCGCGGCGAAGGCGATCGGACTCGTGCTCCCGAACCTCAAGGGTCGCCTGGACGGCATGGCACTCCGCGTGCCGACGCCGACCGGTTCGATCACCGACCTCACGGCTGAGCTGCGGACCCCGGCGAGCGCTGACGAGATCAACGCGGCATTCGCGCGCGCGGCGGCCGACCCATCGTACCGCGGAGTGCTGCAGTACTCCCAGGATCCGCTGGTCTCCGCCGACATCGTCGGGAACGCATCCTCCTGCGTCTTCTCGGCGGTGGACACCTCGACGAACGGCAACCTCGCGAAGATCCTCGGCTGGTACGACAACGAGTGGGGTTACTCGAACCGCCTCGTCGACCTCGTCCGGTTCATCGGCTGACCGTGCCGGCACCGCTGCCTCGTCTCGAGGACCTGCCCCAGCTCCGAGGCGCGCGTGTCCTCGTGCGCGCGGAGCTCAACACCCCGCTCGAGGGCGGGCGGGTGAGCGACGACCTGCGCATCACGACGGCCATCCCCACCATCGAGTGGTTGCGTGAGCGGGGTGCGGCCGTGGCGTTGGCCGCCCACCTCGGCCGCCCGAAGGGCGAGGTGCGCCCGGAGTTCTCGCTCGCACCGGTGGCCGAACGTCTCGGGTCCCTCCTGGGCATCAATGTGCCGCTCGCCCCGGCCGCAACGGGTGCCGCGACGGCAGCGATGGTCGCCTCGCTCGGGGACGGCGAGGTGCTCATGCTGGAGAACCTCCGGTTCGATCCGGGCGAGGAGGGTGACGATCCAGCCTTCGCCGCGAACCTCGTGGCTCCGTTCGACCTGTACGTCAACGAGGCGTTCGGCGCGTCCCACCGCGCCCACGCGTCGATCGTCGGTCCGCCCCGGGTGCTCCCGTCGGCCGCGGGATTGCTCCTGCGCCGTGAGGTCGAGGTGCTCGGCGGTCTGCTCGACGCGCCGGAGCGGCCGTTCGTCGCCGTGCTCGGGGGTTCGAAGGTCTCGGACAAACTCGGCGTCATCGATGCGCTCCTCGAGCGGTGTGACACGATCCTCGTCGGCGGCGCGATGGCCTTCACGTTCCTCGCCGCGCAGGGTCACTCGGTGGGGGACTCGCTGCTCGAGGCCGACCGGGTCGACGACTGCCGTCGGTTGCTCGCCACCGGTCGTGTGGAGGTTCCGGTCGACGTGGTCATCGCCCAGGAGATCGCCGAAGAGGCCGACCACGAGGTGGTGAGTGCCCGCGCGATCCCCGACGGCTGGAAGGGACTCGACGTCGGTCCGGAGACCGCGGCGATCTTCTCCGACCGGATCGCCGCAGCCCGCACGGTCCTGTGGAACGGCCCGATGGGGGTGTTCGAGGTCGCACCCTTCGCCGGCGGCACGCTCACGGTGGCCGAGGCGGTGGCCGAGTGCCCCGGCTTCACGGTCATCGGGGGCGGCGACTCGGCCGCCGCCGTGCGGCGGATGGGGCTCGCCTCGAGCATCGACCACGTGAGCACCGGCGGGGGCGCGTCCCTCGAACTCCTCGAACTCGGCGACCTGCCCGGGCTCTCCGCACTCCGTCTCGGGAGGGACGCATGACCGAACGCACGCCGATCATCGCCGGCAACTGGAAGATGCACCACGACCACTACACGGCGATCCAGGTCATCCAGAAGCTCTCGTACCAACTCGACAAGACCGACTACGAGCGGGTCGAGGTCGTCGTCTGTCCGCCGTTCACCGATCTCCGATCGCTCCAGACCGTGCTCGAAGCCGATCGGATCCCCATCCGACTCGGCGCCCAGAACTGTCACCACGAGGAGCAGGGCGCGTTCACGGGCGAGGTGAGTGCGACCATGCTCGCCAAGCTCTCGGTGGCCTACGTCATCGTCGGGCACTCGGAACGCCGCGAGCTCTTCGGCGAGACCGACGAGGACGTGAACCGCAAGGTGCGCGCGGTCGTGAAGCACGGCATGACGCCGATCCTCTGCTGCGGGGAGACCTTGGAGGAGCGCGAGGCGGGTTCGGCCGAGGCGAAGGTACGCGGTCAGGTCGAGGGCGGGATCGCCGGGCTGTCCAAGACACAGGTGGGCGCCGCCGTGATCGCCTACGAGCCGATCTGGGCGATCGGCACCGGGCGGACCGCCGGTTCCGAGGACGCGCAGGCCATGTGCGCGGTCATCCGGGAGCAGGTCGCGGCGGTGGCAGGACCGGATGCAGCCGGCGCCGTGCGGATCCAGTACGGCGGGTCGGTGAAGCCCGGCAACATCGCCGAGCTCATGGCCTGCGCTGACGTGGATGGCGCCCTCGTCGGTGGGGCCTCCCTCGACCCCGACGATTTCGCTCGGATCGTCAGGTTCTGACCGCTTCCGGGCCTCCGGGTCCGGTACGGAGGGGCGTGCTAGGTTCCGCGCCGTTCCTGGAGGGGAGACCCGTGGTCACTGCCATCATCCTCGTCGTCTGCGTGGCGACGGCGCTCACGCTCATCCTCCTCATCCTGCTGCACGCAGGACGAGGGGGAGGACTGTCGGACATGTTCGGCGGTGGGCAGCTGGGCGGTGCGATGGCGGGCAGCACGGTGGTCTAGCGCAACCTCGATCGGCTGACGGTCGTCACGGCCATCATCTTCTTCTTCTCCGTGATCCTCCTCGGCCTGCGCGTCGACTGACGCGTGCCCGGCCGCGGGGAACTCCGACACCGAACCAGGGGGTAGACGGTATGAGGTTCCGCAGGGTGACAGCCGCGTGGGCGGCCGGACTGGTGGCGCTCGCCACGCTCGGGGCCGGTACCGCTTCGGCGGAACCGACCGGATCGACGGGGCTCATCGCTCCTGCGCCCACCGCCGCGGCGTCCGGCACGGTGATCATCGGCGCCGAGCAGGAGCCGGACTGCCTCGACTGGATCTCCTCCTGTGCGGGTTCGTCCTGGGGCGCGTGGATGGCGCTCTACACGACGCTGCCCCAGCCCTA
>JBJTQX010000034.1:0-12983 GCA_046075855.1 Actinomycetes bacterium | reverse complement strand
CGCCTCGTCGTACCCGCCCTTGAGCGCCTCGACCTTGGCCAGCGAGGAGTTGACGTAGATACCCGTGCCCTTCGCGGCCACCGGCATGACGTTGGGCTCCATGCGACGCCAGGACGACACCTTCGTGCGGACGCCGCGGGCGAGGCCCTCCTCGCCCAGGTACGAGCCCCACGGCCACACCGCGATCGACACCTGGTGCGGGCAGGGCAGCGGGTTGAGCCCCATCTCCCCGTAGCCCAGGAAGATGAGTGGCCGGATGTAGCAGGAGTCGATCTCGTTGGCCCGGATGGTGACCTTCGTGGCCTCCACGAGCTCGTCGATCGAGAAGGGCGGGTCCATCATGAGCAGGTGCGCGGACTGGTGGAGCCGCCGCATGTGGTCGCGCAGACGGAACACCGCCGGGCCGCGCTCGGTCGGGTACGCACGGATGCCCTCGAACACGCCGGAGCCGTAGTGGAGCGTGTGGGAGAGCACGTGGACGCGGGCGTCGTCCCAGTCGACGAGCCCGCCGTCCATCCAGATCTTCTTCGTGGCTTCGAACGGCATGTCCGTGACTCCTCGTGGTTCGGTGCGGTCGCGTTCAGAGGGCGTCGGCGATGGCCGAGCCGATGGTGGAGGTCCCGCCGGTGACGTCGTCGGTCGCGGCGACCGCGGCGCGGACCCGGTCGGCGGCTGCGGCCTCGCCGAGGAAGTCGAGCATCATCGCGGCGGAGATCACCGCGGCCCGCGGGTCGGCGGTGCCGGTGCCCGCGATGTCGGGAGCCGAGCCGTGGACCGGCTCGAACAGGGACGGGCCGGTACGGGCCGGGTTGAGGTTGGCCGAGGCCGCGCGGCCGATCCCGCCGGCCACCGCCCCACCGAGGTCGGTGAGGATGTCCCCGAAGAGGTTGTCGGTGACGATCACGTCGTAGCGCTCGGGCCGCTGCACGAAGTGGATGCAGGCCGCGTCGATGTGGTCGTACCCGGTGGCCACCTCCGGGTACTCGGCGGCGACCTCGCGGAAGGTCCGCTCCCAGAGGTCACCCGAGAAGGTGAGCACGTTCGTCTTGTGGACCAGCGTGAGGTGCCGGGCCGGGCGCGAGGCGGCCAGATCGAACGCGTAGCGCACGCACCGCTCCACCCCCATCCGGGTGTTCACCGAACCCTGGGTGGCGATCTCCGCCGGGGTGTCCTTGCGGAGGAAACCGCCCTCCCCGGCGTACGTGCCCTCGGTGTTCTCGCGTACGACGAGCATGTCCACCCCGTCGTTGAGGGCCGACGGTCCGGCGACGAAGGGTCGCAGGTTCACGTAGAGGTCGAGCGCGAAGCGCATCTTGAGCAGCAGGCCCCGCTCGATGATGCCGGGCGGCACGTCCGGGGTGCCGACCGCGCCGAGCAGGATCGCGTCGAACCCGCGCAGCTCCTCGAGCGTCTCGTCGGAGAGCACCTCACCCGTGGCGAGGTACCGCCGGCCACCGAGGTCGTACTCGGTCGTCTCGAGGGCGACGCCGGCCGCCCCGACGACGGCGAGCGCCTCGTCGATGACCTCGGGTCCGATGCCGTCCCCGCCGATGATGGCGATGCGGTGCGCCACGTGCCGTGCTGCTCCTCGTGGTGTTCGATCGGTTGTGCTGGCCGGTCCGGCCCGGAAACGAAGGACCGCCCACCGAGGTGGGCGGTCAGGGGCGGACGCCGGTGCTCGGCGTCCGCTAGGGAATGACGATGGTGCGGCGCGCGCGGGTGCGGGGTCCCGGGTGGAGCGGGGTCGCGGGAGCGGTCGCCATAGGAGCGCGAATGTACCACCCCGCCGACACGGGCCGGCCGCCGAGTGGAATGATGCGCCCCACGGCGCCGGGGGACGCGCCGCAACCGGACCGAGGGGGGCCAGTGGCCGGCAGCTGGATGGCGGGACGAGCACGTCGCATCGCGGTCGGCGGCATCGTGGCCGCGCTCATGCTCGGGGGGTTGGGCGCCTGCAGCGAGTCCGGCGGCGGCTCCGCCGACGACGGGGCGGGTGGCATCCCGGGTGGCGGCAGCGCCTGCCGCGAGTCCTCCGTGGTGGCCTGCATCGGTGACGACACCACGCTCGGCACCATCTCGCACACGCCGAGGCGAGCCACGGGGACACCGATCCGCATCGGGATGATCAACCAGGAGGTCGGGGCGGCCGGCGCGTTCCCCGAACTGTCGGCGGCCGACCGGGCCGCCGTCGAGTTCATCAACCGTGAGCTCGGGGGCATCGACGGCCACCCGATCGAGCTCATCGTGTGCGACACGAAGTTCTCCCCCGCCGGTTCGCAGGCATGCTCCCAACGCATGGTGCAGGAGGACGTGGCCGCGGTGACCGGCGGGATCGATGTGTTCGGCGATGGCATCGGCGTGCTCGCGGACAACGGGATCCCGCTGGTCGGCGGCATCCCGGTGAGCGTCGCGTCGGCGACCTCGCCCACCGCGTTCCAGTTCAGCGGCGGGATCTGGGGCGCGCTCCTCGGCTTCTCCGACTTCGCGGCCAAGGAGCTCGACGCGAAGCGGATCGCCATCATGTACAGCGACTACGGACCGATCACCGACTCCGCCGAGACCGCGCGCCGGGCCCTCGAGCGCCTCGGGGTCGAGGTCACGATGGTGCCGTTCCCGATCGTGACCACCGACTACCTCACGCCCATCACCCAGGCGACGCAGGGCGACCCGGACGCGATCTTCGTCGGTGTCGCCGACACCGGTTGCGTCCCGGCCTTCCGGGGTGCGGCGGAGCTCGGGACGAAGGCCGCGCTCTTCTTCACCGGTGCGTGCGCGGCCCCCAAGATCCTCGAGAACGCCGGACGTGCGGCGACGGAGGGCGCGTACTTCAACATCGAGCAGCTGCTCCCGGCCAAGGGTGAGACCGATCCCGACACCCGGCTCTACGACCTCGTGCTCGCCCGGTACGCGCCCGACCTCGACCCCGCCGGAGCCGGCACCGTCTCGTTCCGGGCGGTCATGAACCTCTACCAGCAGCTCGCGGACCTCGGGCCGCGCGCGACCGACCGGGCCGCGATCCTCGAGGCCTTCCGGTCGGCCCGGAACCACCCGTCCTTCATGGGGCACCCCTACACCTGCGACGGCAAGCAGTTCCCGGGCCTGCCGGCCATGTGCTCACCGCAGCAGGTGATCGTGCAGAAGCGGGGCGCCGACCTGGTCCAGCGCAGCGGTTGGATCGACGTCGGCGCGCTCGTCGCCCGCTGACGGGAGGGATCGCACCATCGGCACCTACGGGGGGTACCTGCTCGTCGGCCTCGGCGCGGGCGGCATGCTCGCGGCGCTCGCGCTCGGGCTCGTCCTCACCTACCGGGCCTCGGGGGTCGTGAACTTCGCGCACGCGGCGGTGGGCACCTACCTCGCGTTCGCGTTCTTCGAGTTGCGCCAGCACGGCGACCTCGTGCTGCCCGTGCTCGGGCTGCCGGCCCGGCTGCACCTCGTGGACCGCCCCACGGTGGCGACCGCGTGGATGACGTGCATGGTGCTGGCCGCGCTCGTGGGTGTCGCGATCCACCTGCTCGTGTTCCGCCCGCTGCGCACCGCACCCCCGCTGGCCCGGATCATCGCGTCGCTCGGGCTGCTCCTCTACTTCCAGGAGATGACGCGGCTGCGCTTCGGCGGAGGGGGTGGCGCCGCGATCTTCGAGATCGGCGACCTCCTGCCGAGCGGCGCGGTCCGGATCGCCGGGGTCGCGGTCCCGAACAACCGGTTCGTGCTCGCCGGACTCGCGGTCGCCGTCGCGCTCATCCTCGGTGCGGTGTTCCGCTGGACGAGGTTCGGCCTGGCCACCCGCGCCGCGACCGAGAACGAGCGGGGCGCGGTGCTCGCCGGCCTCTCGCCCGATCGACTCGCTGCCGTGAACTGGATGGTCGCGACCATGCTGTCGGGCGCGGCCGTGATCCTCATCGCCTCGGTCACGAAGCAGCTCGACGTGACGACCACCTCGCTGCTCGTGGTGCCGGCCCTCGCCGCGGCGCTGCTCGGCGGCATGACCTCGTTCACGGTCACCACGGCGGCCGGCCTCGGGATCGGCATGGCGCAGGCTGCGCTGCTCCACTTCGCCACGGTGTCCACCGCGATCCCGTCCTGGCTCCCACGGGCCGGCATCCCCGCGGCGCTGCCGTTCCTCGCCATCCTCGTGGCCATCACCCTGCGCGGGCGGGCCCTGCCCAGCCGCGGCGCGCTCGAGGAGCCGTTCCACCCGAGCGCCCCGGCCCCGCGGCACCCCGCGCGCTGGACCCTCCTCGGCTCCGCCGCGGCGATCGTGTTCCTGCTGACCACCGACGGCTCCTGGCGCCTCGCCCTCATCGTCTCGATGATCGCCGGGGTCATCTCGCTCTCGAGCGTCGTGCTCACGGGTTGGGTCGGGCAGGTCTCGCTGGCCCAGCTGGCCTTCGCGGGCATCTCCGGGTTCATGACTGCGCGGCTCGCCGCTGACGCGCACCTCGGCTTCCCGTGGTCGCCCGCCCTCGCGGTGCTCGCGGCCGTGGCCGTCGGTCTGCTCGCCGGGTTCCCGGCGGTGCGGGTGCGCGGGACCAACCTCGCCGTGGCGACCCTCGGGGCGGCGACGCTCATCGAGGCGCTCGCGTTCAACTCCGACGCGCTCACCGGCGGACTCGGGGGTACCCGGGCCCCCCGACCACAGCTGTTCGGCCTCGATCTCGGCATCGCCGCGCGCGGCGCGGACTACCCGCGGGTCGCGTTCGGGATCCTCGTGACGGTCGCGCTCGCCGTCTGCTGCCTGCTCGTCGCCAACCTTCGCCGCAGCCCGACGGGCCTGCGCTGGCTGGCCGTGCGATCCAACGAGCGCGCCGCGGCCGCGGCCGGTATCGACGTGGGGGGCACGAAGCTGCTGGCCTTCGGTGTGGCCTCGGCGCTCGCCGGGATCGGCGGCGTGCTCACCGCGTACGAGTTGACGACGATCTCCCCCGACGTCTTCATCGTGTTCATCGCGCTCGCCACCCTCGCCCTCACCTACCTCGGTGGCATCGGCCGGATCTCCGGCGCGCTCATCGGCGGGCTGCTCGCCTCGGGCGGACTGCTCACCCAGGCGCTCGGCGGCAACGGGAGCGTCGGCTCCCGCTACGAGATCGCGGTGAGCGGCATCATGCTCATCGTCGTGACGATCGTGCAGCCCGACGGCATCGCGGGCGGGCTGGCCCGAGCCGCCCAACGGCTGCGACGGAGCGCCGATCCGGCGCCCGCAGCACCGGGGATGGCGACGTGAGCGGGCCGGTGCTGCAGGTCGACGAGCTCACCGTCGCCTACGGCGGTCTGCTCGCGGTCGAAGGCGTGTCGTTCGCGGTCGCCCCCGGCGAGGTCTTCGGGCTCATCGGGCCGAACGGGGCCGGCAAGACCTCGTGCATCGACGCGCTCACCGGGTTCACCCCGGCCCGCGGGCGGGTGCGCCTCGGCGACCGTCCCATCGATGAGCTGCCCACGCACCGAAGGGCGCGGGCCGGACTGGCCCGGACCTTCCAGTCGGTGGAGCTCTTCGAGGACCTCACGGTGACCGAGAACCTCACGGTCGCATCGAGCGATCCGGTCTGGTGGTCGCCGATCGTCGACGCGGTCCGGCCCCGCCGCACCACCGCCGACGTGGCCTGGGCGCTCGAGGCGGTCGGGCTCACCGAGCTCGGCACGGCCCGACCGTCCGAGCTCTCCCACGGGCAGCGCCGCCTCGTCGGCGTGGCCCGCGCCCTCGTGCGTCGGCCCACGGTGCTGCTCCTCGACGAGCCGGCCGCGGGTCTCGACACCGTCGAGAGCGCGGCGCTCGGCCGCCGCATCCGCGACATCGCATCGACCGGCGTCGCCGTGCTGCTCGTCGACCACGACATGGGTCTCGTGCTGTCGGTCTGCGACCGGGTGGCGGTCCTCGACTTCGGGCACCTCATCGCCACGGGAACCCCGGCTGCGGTGCGCGACGACCCCGTGGTGGTCGCGGCGTACCTCGGGACCGGCACGACCGGGGAGGGCCACCGTGGCTGAGCCGAGCACGGAACGCCGTGAGGGCGTGCTCGTGGCCCGCGGGCTCGACGCGGGCTACGACGGGGTCGCGGTGGTGCACGGGCTCGACCTCGTCGTCGACGCGGGCGAGGTCGTCGCGCTGCTCGGCGCCAACGGGGCCGGCAAGTCCACCACCCTGCTCACGGTGGCCGGCCTCCTCCCCCCGATTGCGGGGACGCTCCTCGTCCTCGACGAGGTCGTCCACGACGAGGGGGGTCGTGGACGCCACGTGCGGCGCAGCGCGCTCACCCGTACCTGGAAGCGGGCGCGCCGCGGCGTCGCGCTCGTGCCCGAGGATCGCGGGCTCTTCCCCGGCCTCACCGTGCGCGAGCACCTCCGGCTTGTACCCACGCGTCGGGCCGACGCGCCGGACCCGTTCGAACTGTTCCCTCCGCTCGCACCGCTGCGCGATCGCCGGGCCGGGTTGCTCTCGGGTGGCGAGCAGCAGATGCTCGCCCTCGCCCGCGCGCTCGCGACCGCGCCGCGCCTGCTCATGGTCGACGAGATGAGCCTCGGGCTCGCGCCGATCATCGTCGAGCGCCTGCTCCCGATGCTGCGCGACGCGGCGCGACGCACCGGCACCGGGGTACTGCTGGTCGAGCAGCACGTGGCGATGGCCCTCGAGGTGGCCGACCGGGCCACCGTGCTCGCGCGCGGCGTGGCGGTGGCCTCCGGGACGGCCGCAGAGCTCGCGAACCGCCGCGACCTGCTCGAGGCCTCCTACCTCGGCGGCACCTGACCGAACGCGGCACCCCCTGTGGGCCGATCGGTCCGCTTCGCGCCGTCGCGGCGGCTGGCCGGCCCGCCCCGGGTAGCCTGCCCGCCCATGGAATCCGCTCACCTCTCCCCTGCCGCGGCCGAACGCCTCCGCGAGGAGCTCGCGGAGCGCTCCGGTCCGCGCCGGCTCATGATCACCGACCGCATCGAGAAGGCCCGCGAGCTCGGCGACCTCAAGGAGAACGCCGACTACCACGCGGCCAAGGATGAGCAGGGTCTCAACGAGGCGCGCATCCGCCAGATCGAGGCGATCCTGCGCGATGCGGTGATCGTCGAGTCGGCCTCGGGGGACCAGGCTGCGCCCGGCACGATCGTGGAGCTCCGCTTCGTCGGCTCCGACGACACGATGACCTACCTGCTCGGCAGCATCGAGGAACGCCGGGACGACCTCGACGTGCTCTCCACCTCCTCGCCCCTCGGCAAGGCCGTCCTCGACAACCCCACCCCGGGCGAGGTGTTCGACTACACGACGCCCGCCAAGAAGACGGTCCAGGTCGAGCTCGTGTCGGTGCGCCCGGCCGACTGACCCGGCCTCAGCCCATCGTCGCGAGCACTGCCGTGGCCCGACGCCGGGCCCGCCGACCCCGGGTCGGCATCACCCCACCGACGAGGGCGGCGCGCACCGCGTCCTTGGTCTCCCGGGTGAGCTTGCGCCCATCGCGGTCGGTGAGCTCGAAGCGGTCCACCGCCTGACCGTCCTGGGTCACGAGGCGGGCCGAGTGGACGCTCGCGCCCGCCGAGGCGAGGCCCACCGTGATCATGTGGAGCAGGCCGCGCCGGTCGGGGCTGCGCACCTCGCACAGCGTGTACCAGGGCGAGGCCGCGTCGTCGAAGGCCACCTCGGCGTCGGGGTTGGGCGGCGAGACGAGGGGGTCGTCGAAGGCCCGGACGATCGAGGCTTCGAGCGCCACCGCATCGGGGGGCGCCGCCGCGTCGATGGCTTCCGGGTCCAGGCGCGGTGGCTCGAGCGGCGGCCGGGTGACGAGGAACGACTCGATGGCCGCCCCGTCCCCCCAGGTCGCGACCGTCGCCTCGAGCACGTCGAGCCCGTGGTCGGCGAGGACCCCGGAGACCCGAGCCAGCAGGCCGGCCCGGTCCCGGCTCGCCACCTCGATCCGCCAGCGGCCGGTCCCCTCGGCCTCGACCGCGACCCGGGCCTGCCCCCGCCCGGGCAGCGGTTCGATGAGCCGGGCCTGGCGTTCGATGGCCGTGGCGTCCTGGGAGAGCAGGTAGCCCCGCGGCGCGTGCTCGATGCGCTCGACGATCCGCCGACGACCGCCCGCGCGCGCGGCGGCCTCGGCCCGGCGGAGGTCGACGAGCGTGCGGGTCTCGGTTCCGGCGCGCGCGGCCTCGTCCACGACCGCGAGGAGCAGACCGAGCATCTCGTCGAGCCGCCCGCGCTCCACCGCATCGAGGCCCGCCACCGCGAGGCTCAGGAGGTAGAGCCCGCGCACCGCCTCCGCGGTCTCGAGGTGGGACGCCGCGGGCAGGATGGCGTCCTCGGAGAGCCCGTCCGTGCGCGCCGCGAGCGCGCGCAGCAGGTCGCGCTCCTCGACGAGGGTGACCACGAGGTGCTGGTCCGCGGGTTCGAGCCCCAACCGGGCCACGAGGCCCGCGGCCATCGGCGCCGAGTCGACACCGTCCCCGGTCGCGTCGAGCACGCGCGCGGCGAGGAGCAGCAGGCCGCGCCGGTCCAGCCGGGCCCAGACCACCCCCGCCTGCGGATCGTCGGCGGGCAGCCGGCGGAGCTCCTCCACCAGCTCGAACCGCAGGGTCTGCCCGGCGTCGAGCAGGTACGGGTCGGCCCGCCGCGCCCGCAGCGCCGCGGCCAGCTCGGGGAGCGCGCGTTCGAGCACCCCGGTGCGCTCGAGGAAGCGCCAGGACCGGTCGCTCCCGAACTCCAGCACGTCGAGGAGCCGTCCCGTGGCCTCCGCGTCCCAGGTCGAGCGGGCGTCCCCGAGTTCACCGAGCCAGTCGAGCAACCGGGGACCGGGCGCCCGTGCCGACTCGAGCGCCGCCGCGGCATCGAAGGCGACGCGGATCGCCGCGGCCGCCGGCGGACGCGCCGCGAGGTCGACGGTGCCGTCGTCGACGAGGAGCCAGCCGCCGACCGGCATCAGCTCGCCCACCTCCGACTCCTCGCCGCGCCGACGCACGATGGCGCGCAGCCGCACCTTGAGGAGCGGCGGTGCGAGCACCGTCGTCACGAGCACCACGAGCAGGAGCGCGGCGTACAGGTCGCGGGTCAGCACGCCGGCCGTGAGCCCGATGGTCGCGAAGATGAGGCCGACCTCACCGCGGGGGATCATCCCGATGCCCATGAGCCACTTGTCCCCACGCGCGCCGGCCGCACCGAGCGCGCTCACGAGCTTGCCGATCACCCCGACCACGAGGAGGACCGCCGCGATCCCGAGCACCGGGCCCTTCGCGAAGGAGGCGACGTCCACCTGGATCCCGATGCCGAGGAAGAACACCGGGATGAACAGGTGACCGACCGGCGCCAGCTCCCGCTGGATCCGTTCGCGCTGCTCGCTCCGACTCAAGGCCAGACCTGCCACGAAGGCACCCACGATCGGGGCGAGCTTGGCGGCGTTCGCGAACTCCGCGAACAGCAGGGTGAAGGCGAGGGCCACCGCGACGAGGGTCCCCGGTGAACGGGCGTACCGGTTGACCCCGCGGAAGAGCGCGGGCGCGTAGCGACTCCCCAGCGCGGTCGTGAGCACGAGGAACCCGATCGCCACGGCGATGATGCCCGCCACCGACAGGACCGAGACCGAACCGCCCCCGACGAGCCGCACCACGACCGTGAGGATGACGAGGCCGAGCACGTCGTCGACCACCGCGGCACCGAGCACGGTGCGGGCCTCCACCGTGCTGAGCGCGCGCAGGTCGGAGAACACGCGGGCCGTCACGCCCACGCTCGTCGCGGCCAACGCCGCCCCGAGGAACAGCGCGGTGTTCGAGGGTTCGCCGAGCACGGTCATCGCCACGTAGCCCAGCGTCATCGGCGCAGCGACCCCCACGGCGGCCACGCTCGTCGAGGCCCGGCCGACCGCACGCAGGTCGCGCAGGTCCATCTCCATGCCCACCTCGAGCAGCAGGAGGATCACCCCGATCTCCCCGAGCACCGCGAGCACCTCGTTGCCACCGACGAGGTCGAGCACCGATGGCCCGACGAGGATGCCGGCGACGATCTCCGCCGCGACCGCGGGGACCCCGATGCGTTCCGCGATCTCGGCCGCCACCTTCGCGGCGACGAGCACGATGAGGATGTCGAAGAGGACCGCGGTGACCCCACCGCCGGCACTGGCCAGCACCATCACGGACCTCAGGACGCGAGTCCGGTCCGCCCCGCCGACGCGGCGGCGGCCTGGAGCAGGTAGCCCCGGGAACGGACGGTGCGGATCTCGAGTCCGAGTTCGGCGATGCGGCGACGGAGCCGGAGGATGTGCACGTCGAGCGCATTGCGGGTGGGTGCGCCCTCGGGCCACGCGTGCTTCGAGAGCACCTCGCGCCCGACCACCGCACCGAACCGATCGACGAGCGCACCGGCGAGGAGCCGTTCGACCGGGGAGAGCGAGACCCAGCGGTCCCGGAACCGGAGGAGGCCGTCGCCATCGAGCACGGGCCGCGTGCCGGCCGTGGCCGCCCGGGCCTCGAGGGTCGCGACGCGGGCCCGCACGTCCTGGTCTTCTGCCGGGCGCCGGCCCCAGTCCTCGAGCGGGTCGATCGCGTGCGGGGGCGCAGCCTCGGGGCCGACGAGCAGCAACCGGGGCACGCCGCCCGTGCGGAGTTCGGCCAGGTGCTCGGACTCCTCCGGCCACCTCACGAGCACGACGTCCATGGCTGACGAGGGTAGGGACGCTTCGTTTCCGAAATGTTTCGCCGGGGTGAACCCCCCGGTGCGCCGTCAGCCTCCGGCGAGCCCCGCCGCGACCTCGAGCGAACGGGCGGCCGCGACCACCGCCGCGCCGAAGCGTCGGCCCGGCGCGCGTCCCAGCCGGTCGATCGGACCGCTCACGCTGACCGAGGCGACCACCCGCCCGGGCCCGTCGAGCACCGGCGCGCTCACGCTGGCCACGCCGGCCTCGCGCTCGGCCACCGACTCGGCCCAGCCCCGACGCCGCACCGCCGCCAGCTCCGTCGGATCGAGCCGGGGCGGGAGGTCGGGTCCCGCGGTCCAGGCGAGGAGCGCCTTGGCCCCCGAGCCGGCGTCGAGGGCGAGCACCGCGCCCACCGGCACCGTGTCGCGCAGGCCCGTCGGGCGATCCGCCGCCGCGACGCAGGCGCGGGCATCGCCCTCGCGCACGTAGAGCTGCGCGCTCTCACCCGTCGTCTCGGCGAGACGCGCCAGCACGGGCCCTGCGGCGTCGAGCAGCGACGCGTCCCCCCGAGCCGCCCAACCCCAGGCGCGCACCCGCGGGCCGAGCCGGAAGCGACCGCGGTCGTCCCGGCCGAGCACCCCATGGTCCTCGAGCGCCACCGCCAGCCGGTGTGCGGTCGGACGCGCGAGGCCCGTCCGCTCGACGAGCTCGGCGAGGGTCGCCGGGCCTGCGACGAGCACGTCGAGGATCGCCACCGATTTGTCGAGGACGCCCACCCGGCCTACGCTGTCCGTCATACGGGACGAGTGTCTCACATACTGAGACAATGGACAAGCGGGGTACGGCCGTGGGGCGGACGCTGAGCGAGAAGGTGTGGGACCGGCACGTGGTGCGGGCGGCCGAGGGCGAGCCGACGCTCATCTACATCGACCTCCACCTCGTGCACGAGGTCACCTCGCCGCAGGCCTTCGACGGGCTGCGCATGCACGGCCGGACGGTGCGTCGGCCCGACCTCACCGTCGCGACGATGGACCACAACGTCCCCACCGACGTCTCCCTGGTCTGGGGCGAGTCGGACCTCACCGTCGGCGTGAAGGACGAGATCTCGCGCAAGCAGATGGAGACCCTCGCCGCGAACTGCGCGGTGTTCGGGGTGACCTGCCACGCCATGGGCCAGCCCGGGCAGGGCATCGTGCACGTCATCGGCCCGGAGCAGGGCCTCACCCAACCCGGCATGACCATCGTGTGCGGTGACTCCCACACCTCGACCCACGGAGCCTTCGGCGCGCTGGCCTTCGGCATCGGCACGAGCGAGGTCGAGCACGTGCTCGCCACGCAGACCCTCCCCCAGGCCAAGCCCGGCACGCTGGCCGTGACCGTCGAGGGCGAACTTCCGGCGGGCGTGACCGCGAAGGACGTGACCCTCACGGTCATCGCAGCGCTCGGTACCGGTGGCGGCATCGGTTCGATCATCGAGTACCGGGGGTCGGCGATCCGCGCGCTGTCGATGGAGGGTCGCATGACCCTGTGCAACATGTCGATCGAGGCGGGCGCCCGTGCGGGCATGGTCGCCCCCGACGACGTCACCTTCGAGTACCTGCGGGGTCGGACGTACGCACCCACCGGCGAGGCCTGGGACCGGGCCGTGGCCGAGTGGCGCACGCTCGTCACCGACGACGACGCGACCTTCGACCGCGAGATCGTCATCGACGCCTCCACCATCCGCCCGTCGGTCTCCTGGGGCACGAACCCGGGCCAGACCTTCACGATCGACGATGCCGTTCCGGATCCGCAGTCCTTCACCGACCCGGTCGAACGGGAGGCGGCCGCTCGGGCCCTGCAGTACATGGGGCTCACCCCGGGCACACCGATGCGCGAGGTCGCGGTCGACACGGTGTTCATCGGTTCCTGCACGAACTCGCGCATCGAGGACCTGCGCGCCGCGGCCGAGGTGCTGCGGGGCCGTCGGGTGAAGGACGGGATGCGGGCCATGGTCGTGCCGGGCTCGTTCGCGGTGAAGCACCAGGCCGAGGCCGAGGGACTCCACACCGTGTTCACCGAGGCGGGGCTGGAGTGGCGCGAGCCCGGCTGCTCGATGTGCCTGGCCATGAACCCCGACAAGCTCGTCGCCGGCGAGCGATCGGCGAGCACCTCGAACCGCAACTTCGAGGGCCGGCAGGGCAAGGGCGGGCGCACGCACCTCGTCTCCCCCGCCGTCGCCGCCGCCACCGCCGTGAAGGGCACGTTCGCGTGCCCGTCCGACCTCGACTGAAGAGGAGCACCCGATGGAAGCAGTCACGCTCATCACCGAGCGGGCGGTGCCGCTGCGCCGTTCCGACGTCGACACCGACCAGATCATCCCGAGCGACTGGCTCAAGC
>JBJTQX010000033.1:0-9447 GCA_046075855.1 Actinomycetes bacterium | reverse complement strand
GCGCTCCCGACGCTGCCGGCGCGCGCACCCTGACTTGGGTGCCCGGTGACGATGGGGTGGGGCCGGAGCACCTCGTCTTCGCAGCCGTGAACGGCGGGCTGGGGATGGCCCTCGCCATCCCCGGATCGTCGCCGGACGAGGTGCTGTTCGTCGCGCTCGCCATCCTCGCGGCCCTCGCGGTCGCCACGGCCCTGATGCTCCGCAGCCACTGAGGACCCCGGCGTCCGTTCAGGCGCCGTCCGCGACCGGATCGGTGAGCAGCAGCACGCGCAACGCTCCACCCTCGGCCACGCCCGGACCGTCCTCGAGCACCGCGAGGCCGTTGGCACGGGCCATCGCGGTGAGCACGTTCGAACCCTGGCCGCCGGAGCGGCGGGCCCGGTACCGGCCGGACCCATCGACCGTCACCACGACCCGGTCGTAGTGCACCTTGCCGTCCGAGCGCCGATCGAACGGACCCGCAGCGATCGCGTCGACCGCCACCCGAACCGGAGCCCGGTGACCGGCGAGCCGACGCAACGCCGGTCGGGCGAGCAACTCGAACGAGATGTTCGATGACACCGGGTTCCCCGGCAACCCGAACACCGGCGTCGTCCCGATCACCCCGAACGCGAACGGCTTCGCCGGCTTGATCGCGATCTGCGACCACCGGAGCACCCCGATCCGGTCGAGGACGGCCTTCACCACGTCGTAGTCACCGACCGAGACGCCGCCGCTCGTGACGATCGCGTCGTGCTCGGCCGCCGCGGCCAGCAGGCGTGCCTCGAGCGCGACCTCGTCGTCGCGGGCGACACCGAGATCGATCGGCACCGCGCCCGCAGCCCGCACGAGTTCCAGCAGCATCGGACGGTTCGAGTCCCGGATCTGGCCCGGTGCGAGCGGTCCCCCGCCCTCGACCAACTCGTCGCCGGTCGAGATGACCGCGACGCGGGGCCGCGGGTGGACGAGCACCGAGGTCCGCGCCAGGCTCGCCAGCACGCCGATCGCCGCGGGCCCGAGCACCTCGCCGGGGGTGAACACGGTCGCGCCGCGCCGCACGTCGCCACCGGCCGGACGGATGTGGTCACCCACGGCGGCCGGCGCGAGGACGAGCACGGCGCTCGCGCAGTCGCGCTCAGTGCGTTCGACCGGGACGATCGCGTCGGCGCCGTCGGGGATCGGCGCGCCGGTCATGATCCGCACGGCCTGCCCCGGACCGACCGCGTCACGCGGCGGGTGCCCGGCGGGAAGGTCCCCGACCACCTCGAGTCGCCTCGGACCGTCCGCGTCGGCACCGGACGTGTCCGCGGCCCGCACCGCGTAGCCGTCCATCGCCGTGTTGGCGAACGGGGGGACGTCCTCGGGCGCGAGCACGGCCTCGGCCAGCACCATGCCCACTGCGTCGGCGATCGGGACCGGGATGGGGTCGAGCGGACCGACCGCCGAGAGCACCTCGGCCAGCACCTCGTCGAGCGGACGCACGGGAGGCGAGCCTAGAGCGCGTCCCGCGATCAGAGCAGGCCGCGCTCGACCACGATCCGCCGCAGGATCTCAGCCACGTCGCCGCCGAGATCCTCGCGGTCGAGGGCGAGCTCGATGTTCGCCCGGAGGAAGTCGACCTTCTGGCCGATGTCGTACCGCCCGGTCTCGAACACGCAGCCGTAGACCGTCTGCGTCTCGAGGAGCAGCGAGATGGCATCGGTGAGCTGGAGTTCGCCGTGGGCGCCCGGCTCGATGCGATCGAGCGCGTCGAAGATCTCCGGGGTGAACACGTACCGGCCGATCACTGCGAGGTCCGAGGGAGCCTCCGGCGCCTCGGGCTTCTCGACGATCGACCGCACCTGCACGAGGCCGTCGTGCACCGGTTCGGGTTCAACGCACCCGTAGGCGGAGATCTCCTCGGCCGGCACCTGCTTGAGGGCGAGCGCCGAGCGCCCGTAGCGCGCGTGCACGTCGATCATCGAGCGGAGCAGTTGCGACTCGTCGACCATGATGTCGTCGCCGAGCAGCACCGCGAACGGCTCATCCCCGACGTGTTCCCGGGCCACGGACACCGCGTGCCCGAGCCCCAGCGGATCCCGCTGGCGGATGTAGTGGATGTCGGCCATCTCGGAGGTGCCCTGCACCTCCTTGAGGAGGTCGTGCTTCGCCTGCTGCTCGAGGTAGTACTCGAGTTCGAAGTTGCGGTCGAAGTGGTCCTCGATCGCACGCTTGCCGCGGCCGGTCACCACGAGGATGTCGGTGAGCCCGGCGCGGACCGCCTCCTCGATCACGTACTGGATCGCGGGCTTGTCCACGATCGGCAGCATCTCCTTGGGCTGGCTCTTCGTGGCCGGGAGGAACCGAGTGCCGAGACCCGCCGCCGGGATGACCGCCTTCGTGACCGCTCGCGTGCTCACCTCGGGCTCCTCTCGTCGGGCCCAACAACGCTACCGCTGCGCCCACCCCCTGGGAACCGCAGCGATCAGCCGCCGTCGGTGGAGAGCTCGCGGCCCTGCAGGAGCCGCCGGATGTTGCCGGCGTGCCGACCCAGGACGAGGACCGCCAACACGCCCGTCGCGACGGCCTCCCATGCGGGGCGCGTGCATGCGACGAGCACGGGGAACACGAGGCATGCCACGAGCGAGCCGATCGAGGCCTTCCGCCCGAACCGGGCGATGGCCGCGAACACGATCCCGAGCGCGAGTACGAACCACGGGTACAGCACGAGCAGGAAGCCCGCGCAGGTCGCCACGCCCTTCCCGCCCCGACGCCGGATCGGGAACACGTGTCCGATCACCGCTGCGGCGCCGAGCGCCCAACCCCCGGGTCGGCCGGCGACCGCGAGCCCGACGAGCGCGGCGACGAGTCCCTTGGCCGCGTCGGCGAGCAGGACCACGAGCCCCGCCCGCCACCCGAGGATGCGGTTGACGTTCGATGCCCCCGGGTTCCCCGAGCCCTCGGCCATGACATCCCGGCCGCGGGCTCGGCTCACGAGCAGCGCGCTCGGGAAGGTGCCGAGGAGGTAGGCGGGCACGCAGAGGATGGCGACGAGGACCGGCGTGCTCACGCCACCATTCAACGCCACGCGCGGACTGCGGCCCGGCATCCCTTCCCGGTAGCATCGACTCCCCGGCGCACCGACGCCGGGCCGGGCCGCAGGTGGGCCCGGACCGTGCCCGACGACCGAGGACCCCATGCCGACGTACCAGTACCTGTGCGCCAAGTGCGGCGAGCAGTTCGAGGTGCAGCAATCGTTCAGCGACGACCCGCTCAAGCGCCACAAGGGCTGCGGTGGCACGTTGAGCAAGGTCTTCGGGGTGCCGGCCATCTCGCTGAAGGGCTCGGGCTTCTACAAGACCGACAACCCGTCCTCCTCCCGGTCGGGCGCGGCGAAGACCGAGAAGGCTGGGGCGACCGACGCGAAGTCCACCGACTCCTCGGGCTCCGGCTCCACCGGGGCCAAGGGTTCCGGCACGTCGGAGAAGCCCGCCGCGCCCGCCAAGCCGGCCCCGAAGGCCACCGGGGCCTGATCGGCGCGCCCGCGCGCCCGCACTCCCGCACCCACCTCCCCCGAGCTGCTGGACGCGCCGTCACGGCGCGCGACCTCGAGGGAGTGCCCATGCCCCGAACCGTTCCGACCACCTCCGACCTCCGGCGCGTGCTGCTCGGCGTCGCGGTCCTCGCGCTCGCCCTCGCCACCGCGCTCGATGTGGCCACCACCACGAGCCGCCTCCACGCGCGCGTCGAGGCGCTCGGCCGATCGCGGACCGTGGCGGTGGCCCGCCGCGACCTCCCGGCCGGCACGCGCCTCGAGCGCCGCGACCTGCGCGACGCGACGCGCCACGAGGTCCCGTACGGTGCGATCCCGGTCGCCCGTGCGCGTGGGCGACGCCTCGGCCTGCCGCTGCTGCGCGGCACGGTCGTGACGCAGCGCGCGCTCCGGGCCGATGCTGCGCCGGTGCCCGCCGGCACCCGGGCGGTCCGGTTGCGGTCGGAGGACGCGCGCCGGCTCCGGACCGGCGACCGGGTCGACGTGCTCGTGACCCTCGACCCGGAGCGCAGCGGTGGTGGCGAGCCGACCCGCACGGTCGTCGAGGGGGTGGGCGTCCTCGCGGTCGAGCCGCCACGGTCGGGCGGGCCCGCAGCGGTGCTCGCGGTCCCGGTCGCGCTGGTACCCCGCGCGGCCTTCGCAGCGTCGAACGGCGCGATCACGCTCGCCCGCGTCCCCGACGATCCCTGATCCGACGACCTACGATCGGGCACCCCACCCCCGGAGGCAGGTGCCCACGTGTCGATCCTCCACGCCATCGTGCTCGGCATCGTGCAGGGCCTCACCGAGTTCCTGCCGATCTCGTCGAGCGGACACCTCATCCTCGTCCCCGACCTGCTCGGTTGGAACGACTTCGCCGGCGACCCTGCGCTCGGCAAGGCCTTCGACGTCGCGCTGCACCTCGGCACGCTCGTCGGCGCGTGCTGGTACTTCCGCCACGACCTCGCCCGCTACCTCGCGGCGGCCGCGCGGTCGGCCACCCGTCGATCCCCGCGCGACCCCGACGCGCGCCTGGCCTGGCTGCTGCTGCTGTCGGCGGTGCCGGGCGCCCTGGTGGGTGCGCTGCTCGCGTCCACCATCGACGAGCACCTCGGGGAACCGGTACTCATCGGCGTCATGCTGATCATCGGGGGCGGCGTGCTCTGGTGGGCCGACCGGCTCGGCGGGCGCCGGGAGGTCGAGGGGTTCGTGGCCCGCGATGCCGGGATCATGGGCGTGGCGCAGGCGATCGCCCTGCAACCCGGCGTGTCGCGGTCGGGGATCACGATCACCGCGGGGCTCTGGTTGGGATTCGACCGGACCGCGGCCACCCGGATCTCGTTCCTCATGAGCCTGCCCATCATCGCCGGGGCCGGGCTCTACAAGGGGCTGGAGGTGGCGACCTCCGGCGGACTCCCGCCCGGGACCGCTCCCGCGTTCCTCGCCGGCTTCCTCGCGGCCGCGATCAGCGGGTGGATCGCGATCGCCGGGCTGCTGCAGTACCTGCGGACCCGCACCTTCCTCCCCTTCGTCTGGTACCGCTTCATCGTCGGCACTGCGGTCATCATCGTGTTCGCGACAGGCATCCGGTGAGCGGGCGCCCGGTCGAGGCCGTCGTGTTCGACTACGGCGGCGTGATCTCCTCGCCCCTGTTCCAGGGCATCGGCGAGTTCGAGTCGGCGCGCGGGTACCCACCGGGCAGCGTGCTGGAGCTCGTGTTCGGCGAGGCCTCGTACGTCGGCGTCGAGGGGCGCGCGTTCCTCGACGCCGTAGAGGTCGACCCGCACCACCACCACGTCGACCACGACTGGCACCGTCTCGAGGTCGGCGCGCTCAGCGTGCGCGACTGGTTCGAGGGCGTGCAGCGGCGGGCCCCGGAAGTGCTCGGTACCGAGATCGACATGGACGCCTACATCCACTTCATGGCCACGATGCCGGTCGGCGTCCACTGGTGCGTGGTCCACGCAGCCCGCGACCTGCGCGCCGACGGCGTCCGACTCGGCCTGCTCACGAACAACGTGGCCGAGTGGGGCGAGAACTGGCGGTCCACCTTCCCGGTCGACGAGCTGTTCGAGGTCGTCGTCGACTCCTCCGCAGTGCGCCTGCGCAAGCCCGACCGGCGCATCTACCTGCTGACGTGCGAGCGGCTCGGCGTCGACCCGGCCGCCACCGTGTTCGTGGACGACAACGTCGCGAACTGTGCGAGCGCGCGATCGCTCGGCATGGAGACGGTGCTCTTCGGTGAGGATCCGTTCGCTGCGGTCGCCGAACTCCACGACATCCTCGAGAGGCGCGGCGTGGTCACGACCCGCTGAGGGTCATCTCCCCGATCACCAGCGTCATCCCGCCCCCCGCGCCCATCCAGTCGCGGTCGGCCCCGATCTCGGTCAGGTCGAGCAGCATCCGCGGGAGCGTGGAGGCGATGGTCGCCTCGCGCACCGGTTCCGCGAACTCGCCGTCGCGCACCATGAGCCCGACCGCGCCGACCGAGAAGTCACCGCTCACCGTGCTCGTCCCTGAGTGCAACCCGCTCACCGACTGCACGTAGAACGCGCGGGGCAGGGACGCGATGATCTCCGCCTGCGACCGTGCCCCCGGACGCAGCGAGGTCGCCCGTGGGCCGACGCCACCACCGCTGGCGCTCCCCGTCGTGACCGTGCCGCCGCGCCGGGCAGTGGTGACGTTGTGGAGGAACCCGCGCAGCACGCCGTCGGTGATGAGCTCCACCCGGCGGGTCGGTGCACCCTCGCTGTCGAACGGCGTGGCGCCGGGCGCATCCGGGTCGGTCGGGTCCTCCACGAGCTGCACGAACTCGGGGGCGACCCGCTCGCCCAGCCGGTCGGCGAACATCGAGCGCCCCTTCTGCACCGACTCGCCGTTGAGCGCAGCGACCCAGAGCGAGAGCACCGAACGGGCGACGAGCGGATCGAGCACCACCGGGATGCGCTGGGTCGCCGGCTGCACCGCACCCAGGAGGCGGGTCGAACGCCGGACCGCGTCGGCCACCACCCGATCCGGGTCGAGGTCGGCCACCGCCCGACCCCGCGTGAACCCGTACCCGGTCTGGGTTCCGTCCTCGGGACCGGCCAGCGCGGCGGCACTCATGGAGGCGGAGGTCCCACGGCTGCGGGCGAGGACCCCGGTCGTCGAGACCAGCACGGTCTCGGACCACCCGTCGCCGTACCCCGCGGACTCCACGCCGCGGACCCGTGGATCGGCGCCGGCCAGCGCCCGCTCCAGCGCGAGGGCCATCTCGACCTTCCGGTCGGTCGGGGTCGTGAGCACGTCCTCGTGCCAGAGGTCGAGGTCGACCGGTCGCGCCGGGCCGAACTCCTCCGGATGAGCGAGCCCCGCGAACTCGTCGGGCTCGGCGAAGCGCACGTTGTCGCGAGCGTCGGCCACGACGGCCGCAACGATGTCGGGCGCGAGCGAGGACGCCGAGGCCACACCGAGGCGACCGTCGACCACCACCCGCACCGAGATGCCCTCGCTCCCGGCCACCGTGAGCGACTCGACCTGCCCGTGGAGGATGTCGACCTCGGTGTCGCGCGAACGCGAGACCCGCACCGCGATCTGCTCGTCGGCGCGGGCTGCGTCGACGATGCTCCGGGCGATCCGCTCGAGCGCGTCGAGCCCGTCGCCGCTCACGCCGCGGTCCCGCCGATGGTGAGCTCAGCGACCCGCAGGGTGGGCTGCCCGCTCGACACCGGCACGCTCTGGCCGCTCTTGCCGCACATGCCGGTCCAGGTCTCGAAGTCGTTGCCGACCGCATCAACCGCCCGCATCGCCTCCGGACCGTTGCCGATGAGCTGCGCGCCCCGCAACGGCGCGGTGATGCGGCCGCCCTCGACCAGGTAGGCCTCGGTCATCCCGAACACGAATTCGCCGGTCGCAGGGTCCACCTGACCACCGCCGAGCGCCACGCAGTACACGCCGTACTCGGTGCCCGCAATGATGGCCTCGGGGTCCTCCGCGCCGCGCTCGAGGAACGTGTTCGTCATGCGCACCATCGGCAGCACGTCGTAGCGTTCGCGCCGGCCGTTGCCACTGCTCGACCGACCCTCCTTGCCCGCTCGCAGGCGGTCCCACATGAAGTCGGTGAGCACGCCGTCCTCGATGAGCACGTTGCGCTGGGTGGGCGTGCCCTCGTCGTCGATCGCCAGCGCGCCCCACTCGCGGGCCATCCGGCCATCGTCCACCACGGTGACGAGCGGCGAGGCCACCGCCTCACCGACCCGGCCGCGGAAGATGGAGGCGTCCCGGGCGACGAGGTCGGCCTCGAGACCGTGGCCGCAGGCCTCGTGGAAGAGGACCCCGCCCGCCCCGCGCCGGAGGATGACCGGGAACCGCCCGCTCGGGGCCGGACGGGCGTGGACCTTCGAGAGCGCGCGCCGGGCCGCAACCCGGGCGATCTCCTCGGGCGGGAACTGGTCGAACAGCTCCCAGCCCACGGTCCGTCCCGGCGCCTCCGACCCGGTCTGCAACCCGCTGTCGCCGTTGACGACGACGCTCACCGAGAACCGTGTGCGCACCTGTTCGTCACCGGTGAGCAGCCCGTCGGAGTTCGCCACGAGGATGCGGCGCACCGCGTCGGCGTACCCCGCGCTCACCTGCTGCACCGCACCACCCTCGGCCCGCTCCTCACGGGCCGCAGCGTCGGCCCGACGCAACGCGTCGACCTTGCGCGCCTTGTCGACCGCGTCGGGCAGGTCGCGTACTGCGTGGGTCGGTACCGCCGGTCGGCGCTCGAGCGCGATCGTCCGGGTGCCGCCACCGCCGCCGCGCGCCGCCGCCGCCGCCGCCTCGGCCGCCTCCTGCAGACCGGCCGGCGAGAGGTCGGCGGTGTGGGCGAAGCCGGTGGTGTCGCCGGCCACCACCCGGATGCCGACCCCGCGGCGTCGGGAGGAGCTGAGCTCCTCGATCCGCCCGTCGTCGAGCGAGGCCGCGGTTCCGCTCCGCTCCTCCGCGAACACCTCGGCGAAGTCCGCGCCGTTGCGCAGCCCGGTGGTGAGCGTCCGGTGGAGCAGTTCCTCGTCGATCACGGGTTCTCCTCGGGGGGATCCGGCCGCCGAGGTGCCGGTTCCGGGGGGTGGGTGCGTATCGTACGGCCATGGCTCTGCAACCGGGACTCGTCGGCACCGCGTCCCTCGTGGTCGCCGAGACCGACACCGCGCTCCACCTCGGGAGCGGTGACGTACCGGTGCTCGCGACCCCGCGCGTGGTGCTCCTCGCCGAGCAGGCCGCAGTCGCGGCGCTGGCTGCGGACCTCCCGGAGGGGCGGACGACCGTGGGTCACCGGGTGCAGCTCGACCACCTCGCACCGACCGCCGTCGGGGGCCGGGTCACCGCCGAGGCCACGCTGCGCACGATCGAGGGCCGTCGCCTCACCTTCGTGGTCTCCGTGCAGGACCAGCGGGGTCTCGTGGCGGCCGGTCGCCTGACCCGCGTCATCGTGGAGCGGTCGCGGTTCCTCGACCACGCCCGGGGCGAGACCCCGACGACCGCGACGGACTGAGTCGGCTCAGGCCGCCGAGTCGGCGCGGGTACCGACCACCGCGAGGAACTGCGCCATCGCGTCGGCCCATGCCTCGGGCGCCTCGAACTGCGGCGAGTGACCGGCCTCGGGCACCACGACGAGCACGGCACCCGGGATGGCGTCGGCCATGCGTCGGCTGTGGTCGAGGAACGGGAGGTCGACCTCACCGACGAGGACGAGGACGGGGACGTCGAGGGTCCGCAGGTGCTCGAGGTCGTCGTCCTGATCGCGGATCGCCCGGGCCATCGTGGCCCACATCACCGGGTGGAGCGCGGCGAACTTGCGGTCCTGGAACTCCTGGTAGCCGGGCCGCTCCGCGAGGAGGCGCTGGTACGCGGGGTTGTCGAGCGGACTGCCGGCATCGAGGATCTCCTTGAGCGTGCCCATGCCCTCGTTGAGCGCGATCTGCGCGCCCATCTCG
>JBJTQX010000032.1:0-53648 GCA_046075855.1 Actinomycetes bacterium | reverse complement strand
CCTCCTCGTCAAGGTCGAGCGCCAGAACGCGGCCGGCGACCGGAAGGTCATCAAGACCTGGTCCCGCCGCTCCACCGTCATCCCGGACATGGTGGGCCACACGATCGCGGTGCACGACGGCCGCAAGCACGTGCCGGTCTTCATCTCCGAGGCGATGGTCGGTCACAAGTTGGGCGAGTTCGCGCCGACCCGCACCTTCCGGTACCACGCCGGCCAGGAGAAGGGTGCGCGCCGATGAGGACCGACGTGAAGGGCACCCGCGCGGTGCTGCGGCACTCGGGCACCGCCCCGAACAAGGTGCGCGCCGTCCTCGGTCTCATCCGCGGCCTCAGCGTCGCCGAGGCCCGTGACGTGCTGCAGTTCTGCGAGCGCGGCGCGGCCGACGAGATCTCCAAGTTGCTCGACTCGGCCATCGCCAACGCCGAGCACAACGACCACCAGTCGGCCGACGAGCTCTACGTCGCCGCGTGCTGGGCCGACGAGGGCCCGACCATGAAGCGCTGGCGCCCCCGCGCCCGCGGCCGTGCGACGCGTATCCGCAAGCGCACGAGCCACATCACGATCGTCGTCGACCGCATGGGCGAGGCCGAACTGGCCAGGGTCCGCGGGCGCGAGGAGCGTCGTGGCGGGTCGGCTGCCGGCAACCGGGCCCGTCGCCGCCGGGCCTCCCAGCAGGCCGCCGCCGCCCCGGCGCACGATCACGATCACGATCACGACCAAGAACAAGAACACGAGGAGGCCCCCGCCGCGGCGGAGGAGACCACCGAGGTCGAGGGCGCGGACGCGCAGGAGCCGACGACCGGTTCCGATGAGACCACGGAGGCGTCCGAGTAATGGGCCAGAAGGTCAACCCGTACGGCTTCCGGCTCGGTGTCACCACCGACTGGAAGTCGCGGTGGTTCGCCACGGACAAGGCGTACACCGACAACCTCATCGAGGACTGGAAGATCCGCGACTACCTCCGCTCGCAACTCGAGCGGGCGATGGTGAGCCGGATCGAGATCGAGCGTTCGGGCGACAAGCTGCGCATCGACGTGTTCACCGCCCGTCCCGGCATCGTGATCGGCAAGCGCGGCATGGAGGCCGACCGCCTGCGCGCCGGCCTGTTCAAGATCACCGGCAACAACAAGATCCACTTCAACATCCAGGAGATCAAGCAGCCCGAGCTCGACGCGGCCCTCATCGCGCAGGGTGTCGCCGACCAGCTCGCGGGCCGGGTCTCCTTCCGCCGGGCGATGAAGCGTGCGGTGCAGACCGCCATGAAGGCCGGTGCGCTCGGGATCCGGGTGCAGGTGAGCGGTCGCCTCGGCGGCGCCGAGATGAGCCGCAAGGAGTGGTACCGCGAGGGTCGCGTGCCCCTGCACACCCTGCGGGCCGACATCGACTACGGCCAGGCCGAGGCCCGCACGACCTTCGGGCGCATCGGGGTGAAGGTCTGGATCTACAAGGGCGACATCCTCCCGTACAAGACCGCCTCCGAGGAGAAGATCTCGCAGGAGGCGGCGATGGCCGTGGGTGAGGCCGCCGGTGCGCCCGCGACCCGTCGGGTCGTGAGCGCGGGTGGCGGGCGTCGTCGTCCGGCCACCGAGGCCACCCCGGTGGACACCACGAACGTGCCCGACGAGGTCGTCGAGGACAACGCGCCCCTCGTGAAGGAGGCCGACCCCGAGCTCGAGCGTCTCCTCGCCGAGGAGGAGGAGATCGAGCGCCGGACCCGTCAGCACCACGAGGCGCCGAAGTTCCACGGCGACGAGGACTGAGGGGGCCGAGCATGCTGATGCCCAGGAGGATCCGACACCGCAAGGTGCAGCGCGGTCGCATGACCGGCATCGCCAAGGGCGGTACCCGGGTCACCTACGGCGACTTCGGGATCCAGGCGCTCGAGCCCGGTTGGATCACCAACCGGCAGATCGAGGCGGCCCGTATCGCCATGACCCGTCACATCAAGCGTGGTGGGAAGGTGTGGATCAACATCTTCCCGGACAAGCCGGTGACCCAGAAGCCGGCCGAGACCCGCATGGGTTCCGGCAAGGGCAACCCCGAGCACTGGGTGGCGGTGGTGAAGCCGGGTCGCGTCATGTTCGAGCTCTCCGGTGTCGCCGAGCCCATCGCCCGCGAGGCCATGCGTCTCGCGATGCACAAGCTCCCGATCAAGACGCGCTTCATCGTGCGGCGCGAGGAGGCGTGATGGCCGACGTCAAGGAGATGCGGGCCAAGGCCCTGAGCGAGCTCAACGACGCAGAGCTTGCCCAGCGCCTCGAGGAGGCGAAGGAGGAGCAGTTCAACCTGCGCTTCCAGCTCGCCACCGGTCAGTTGGAGAACTCGGCGCGCATCAACCAGGTGCGCCGGTACATCGCCCGGATCCGGACGCTCATCCGTGAGCGCGAGATCGCGGCGGCCGAGGCCGCGGAGGAGCAGGCATGAGCGAGACCGAGCAGACCGAGACGGCGCGCAACGCGCGCAAGGTGCGTGAGGGCACTGCGGTCTCGGTGAAGCAGGACAAGACGGTGGTCGTGGCGGTCGTGGATCGCGTGCGCCACCGGCGGTACCGCAAGACCGTGCAGCGCACCACGAAGCTGTACGCCCACGATGAGACGAACGACGTCCGTGAGGGCGACCGCGTGCGGGTCGCCGAGACCCGACCGCTGTCGAAGCTCAAGCGCTGGCGCGTCGTCGAGGTCCTCGAGCGGGCCCGGTAGGAGCAGAGCGATGATCCAGCAGGAGAGCAGGCTCAAGGTCGCCGACAACTCGGGCGCCCGCGAGGTCCTCTGCATCAAGGTGCTCGGGGGGACCCGGCGCCGGTACGCCAGCATCGGCGACGTCTTCGTCGCGACGGTCAAGGACGCCCAGCCGGGCGCGGCCGTCAAGAAGGGCGACGTCGTGAAGTGCGTGGTCGTGCGGGTGAAGAAGGAGAAGCGTCGTCCGGACGGCTCCTACATCCGCTTCGACGAGAACGCGGCTGTCCTCATCAACGACGCGATGCAGCCCCGCGGCACGCGCATCTTCGGCCCGGTGGGTCGGGAGCTGCGCGACCGCAAGTTCATGCGCATCGTCTCGCTCGCCCCGGAGGTGCTGTGATGCGAATCCGCAAGGGAGACAAGGTGCGGGTCATCGCCGGCAAGGACCTGGGCAAGGAGGGTGAGGTGATCCGCGTGATCACCGATCGCGACCGGGTCATCGTCGACGGTGGCATCGCCATGGCCAAGCGCCACCAGCGGGCCACCTCCCAGACCCAGCAGGGCGGCATCATCGACAAGGAGATGCCGATCCACGTGTCCAACGTCGCGATCCTCTGCGGCAAGTGCGGTCCGACCCGGATCGGCATGAAGGTCGAGGCCGGCGAGAAGCGGCGCATCTGCCGCAAGTGCGGAGGTGATCTCTGATGGCCCCGCGGCTCAAGGAGCGATACGACGCGCAGGTCCGTGAGGCGCTGCGCCAGGAGCTCGGGCTCTCCAACGTGATGGAGGTCCCGCGGCTCACGAAGATCGTGATCAACATGGGCGTCGGCCGGGCCACGCAGCAGGCATCCCTGCTCGACGGCGCGGTCACCGACCTCACGCTGATCTCCGGGCAGAAGCCCCTCGTCACGAAGGCGACGAAGTCGATCGCCGGCTTCAAGCTGCGTGAGGGCAACGCCATCGGCGCCAAGGTCACCCTGCGCGGCGCCCGCATGTGGGAGTTCTACGACCGCCTCGTCACGCTCGCGATCCCGCGCATCCGTGACTTCCGCGGCCTGAGCCCCAAGTCGTTCGACGGGCACGGCAACTACACGTTCGGCGTGACCGAGCAGCTGATCTTCCCGGAGATCGACTACGACAAGATCGACACGACGCGCGGCATGGACATCACCATCGTCACGTCCGCGCGTACCGACGATGAGGGTCGGGCGCTCATGCGTGCGCTCGGCTTCCCGTTCCGCCGCACCGAGAGCGTGGGGTAGCCCGATGGCCAAGAAGGCACTGATCAACAAGCAGCAGCGCGAGCCGAAGTTCAAGGTGCGTGCGTACACCCGTTGCCGGAAGTGCGGCCGCTCGCGAGCGGTGTACCGCAAGTTCGGCCTCTGCCGTATCTGCCTGCGCGAGCTGGCGCACGCGGGCGAGGTGCCCGGCGTGACGAAGGCATCGTGGTGAGGGGGGCGATCCGATGACCATGACCGACCCCATCGCGGACATGCTGACCCGCATCCGCAACGCGAACATCGCAATGCACGACACGACGACGATGCCCTCCTCGAAGGTCAAGGAGGCGCTCGCCAAGGTCCTGCAGCGCGAGGGCTACATCGAGGGCTACGAGGTGGCGGACGACCCCACCCGCCCCGGTCGTCGCCTGACCGTCTACATGAAGTACACGCCGGACCGGAAGCGCACGATCTCCGGGATCAAGCGGGTCTCCAAGCCGGGCCTGCGCGTGTACTCGAAGGCCGACTCGGTCGCCCGCGTGCTCGGCGGCCTCGGCATCGCTGTGCTGTCCACCAACCAGGGTCTCGTCACCGACCGTGAGGCGCGTGAGCGCAACATCGGTGGCGAGGTCCTCTGCCACGTCTGGTAGGCGAGATGTCCCGCATCGGCAAGAAGCCCATCCCCATCCCCTCCGGCGTCGAGGTGACCATCTCCGGGAACCACGTCGCGGTGAAGGGTCCGAAGGGCACGCTGGAGATCGACGCCCCGGAGACCATCACGGTCGCCCAGGAGGGGGCCGAACTCCTCGTGTCGCGTCCGGACGACCAGCGTGCGAACCGCGCGCTCCACGGGCTCACCCGTTCGCTGGTGGCCAACATGGTGACCGGCGTGTCCCAGGGGTTCACCCGGGACCTCGAGATCGTCGGCGTGGGGTACCGGGCGATCGCCCAGGGCCCCACGAAGATCGAGGTGCAGGTCGGCTACTCGCACCCGGTGTACGTGGAGGCGCCCGAGGGCGTGACCTTCGACGTGCCCGCCCCGACCCGCATCACGGTCTCCGGCATCGACAAGCAGGTGGTGGGCCAGGTGGCCGCCGACATCCGCAAGATCCGTAAGCCCGAGCCCTACAAGGGCAAGGGCATCCGCTACGCCGACGAGCGCGTCCTGCGCAAGGCCGGCAAGTCCGCGAAGTAGCGGGGGAGAGGGAGCCATGAGCCTCACGAAGCAGGAGTCGCGCCAGCGTCGCCACCTGCGGGTGCGCAAGAAGGTCCGCGGCACCGCGGCCCGGCCGCGCCTCGCGGTGTTCCGCTCGGCCAAGCACATCTACGCCCAGGTCATCGACGACGTATCCGGCCGCACCCTGGCCTCGGCGTCGACGATGGAGACCGACCTCCGCTCGGGCGCGACGGGCAACGTCGCGGCCGCCACCAAGGTGGGCGAGCGGGTCGGCGAGCGGGCGAAGGCCGCCGGGGTGACCGGCGTGGTCTTCGACCGCGGCGGGTACCGGTACCACGGGCGGGTCGCCGCCGTCGCCGACGCGGCGCGTGCCGCGGGCCTCGAGTTCTAGGAACCAAGGAGCATCACGATGGCCGAGGGCCAGTACGAAGAGCGGGTCATCGCGATCAACCGCGTGGCCAAGGTCGTGAAGGGTGGTCGACGCTTCTCCTTCACGGCGTTGGTGGTGGTCGGCGACGGCCAGGGCAGTGTCGGCCTCGGCTACGGCAAGGCCAAGGAGGTGCCGGCCGCCATCCAGAAGGGGATGGAGGAGGCCAAGAAGCGCCTCTTCAAGGTGCCGCTCGCCGGCTCGACCATCACCCATGAGCTCGTGGGTGAGCACGACGCGGCCCGGGTGCTCCTCAAGCCGGCCGCACCCGGTACCGGTGTGATCGCGGGCGGCGCGGCGCGGGCCATCCTCGAGGCGGCCGGGATCCACGACGTGCTCGCCAAGTCGCTCGGTTCGGCGAACGCCATCAACGTGTCGCGGGCGACCATCAACGGGCTCCAAAACCTGCGGCGCCCGGAGGACGTGGCCCGCATGCGCGGCAAGAGCGAGGAGGAGGTCACCCCGGCGGGTGTGCTCCGCGCCTACCGCGACCGCAACCGGCGCAAGGCCGAGGCGACGGAGGTCGCGTGATGGGTCGCATCCGGGTCACCCAGGTCCGTTCGTCGATCGGCACGAAGCCGAAGCACCGGGGCACGTTGCGTGCGCTCGGCCTGCGCGGCATCGGCAAGGTCAACGAGCTCGACGACCGCCCCGAGATCCGCGGGATGATCGCGCGGGTACCGCACCTCGTGAAGGTGGAGGAGATCGCATGATGAAGCTGCATGACCTCAAGCCGGCTGCCGGCGCCAAGCACCGGGCCAAGCGGGTCGGTCGCGGCATCGGCGGCAAGGGCGGCAAGACCGCGGGCCGCGGCACCAAGGGCCAGTTCGCTCGCAACACCGTGCACCCCGGGTTCGAGGGCGGTCAGACCCCGCTCCACCGCCGCACGCCGAAGGCGAAGGGCTTCAAGAACCCGTTCCGGGTCGAGTACAACGTGATCAACCTCGACACCCTCGATGCGTTCGCGGCGGGCGACGAGGTCGACCCGGGCGCGCTGCGGTCCCGGGGTCTCGTGGCCAAGCAGGGTCTCGTGAAGGTGCTCGGGCGCGGGGAGATCTCGAAGGCGCTCACCGTGCGGGCCCACGCGTTCTCCGGCACCGCCAAGTCGGCCATCGAGGCGGCCGGCGGCCGGACCGAGATCATCCCGGCCCCGTGGGGCGACCGTCGTCCCCCCGCCCGCGGCAACGCCCTGACCAACCGGTAGGCTCGCCCACCCGCCCTGCGGGCCGGCGCCAGGAGGAACCCCATCCCATGATCGGTCGCTTGCGGAACATGTTCCGGGTCCCCGACCTGCGGAACAAGATCCTCTTCACGCTGCTGATCATCGCGGTCTACCGGATCGGCGCCCACATCCCGGTGCCGTTCGTGGACTTCGCGGCGATCCGGGCCCTCCAGGACACGGCCAAGCAGAACGGCGTGGTCGGCTTCCTCGACCTGTTCTCCGGCGGCGCGATCACCAGCGTCTCGGTGTTCTTCCTCGGCGTGATGCCGTACATCACCGCCTCGATCATCATGCAGCTGCTCGGCGTGGTGATCCCGAAGCTCGAGGAGTGGCAGAACGAGGGCCAGACCGGGCAGAAGAAGATCACCCAGTGGACCCGTTACGTCACCGTGGGCCTGGCCATCATCCAGTCCACCGGCTTCGTGTTCGCGCTGAAGCAGGGCAACACGACGCTCTTCGGGAACCTGCCGCAGAACGTGAACTTCATCCCCGACTTCAACGCGTGGCGGGCGATGATGATCGTCCTGGTCTGGGTGGCCGGCACCGCGCTCGTCATGTGGCTGGCCGAGCTCATCACCCAGCGGGGCATCGGCAACGGCATGTCGATCCTCATCTTCGCCTCGGTGGTGTCCCGCCTGCCCAACGGGTTCGGCCTCATCTGGACCGAGAGCGGGAAGTTCAAGTTCACCGTGATCATGCTGATCCTCATCGGCATGGTGGCGGCGATCGTCTACGTGGAGTCCGGGCAGCGGCGCATCCCCGTGCAGTTCGCGAAGCGGGTCGTGGGCCGACGCATGTACGGCGGGCAGAGCACCTACATCCCGCTCAAGGTCAACCAGTCCGGGGTGATCCCGGTGATCTTCGCCTCCTCGATCCTGTCGTTCCCGGCGCTCATCGCGACGGCCACCAACTGGCAGTGGCTCCAGGACTTCTCGAACAAGTACCTGGTCCGCCAGGACAGCCTGTTCTACATGGGGCTCTACACGCTGCTCATCATCTTCTTCGCCTACTTCTACACGGCCATCGCGTTCAACCCGGCCCAGCAGGCGGACATCATCCGCAAGCAGGGCGGGTTCATCCCGGGCATCCGGCCGGGACCCCCGACCGAGCGGTACCTGGCCAAGGTGCTGAACCGCATCACCCTCCCCGGTTCGCTGTTCCTCGCGGTCATCGCGCTCACCCCGCTCGTGGTCTTCGCGGTGTGGAGCATCACCGAGTTCCCGTTCGGCGGGACCTCGCTCCTCATCACCGTTGGGGTCGCGCTCGAGACGATGAAGCAGATCGACAGCCAGCTCATGATGCGCAACTACGAGGGCTTCCTCGCCTGATCGGCGTCGGCGACATGACGAGCGGCGTACGCATCATCCTGCTGGGGAAGCAGGGTGCCGGGAAGGGCACCCAGGCCGTGCGCATCGCGGAGCACTACGGCATCGTGCACCTGTCGACGGGGGACCTCTTCCGGGCTGCGGCCCGGGCCGGCACGCCCGCTGGGCTCGAGGCGATCGCGTTCATGGACCGGGGTGACCTCGTGCCCGACGAGATCGTGATCCGCGTGGTCCGCGAGCAGCTCCACGATGGGGGCCTCCTCGACGACGGCTTCGTGCTCGACGGGTTCCCTCGCACCCTCCCCCAGGCCGAGGCGCTCGAGGCGGAGCTCGGGGGCGCGGGGCGGCCGCTCGACGTGGCCATCGACCTCGAGGTGCCGACCGAGGTGGTGCTCGATCGGATCGCGGGGCGTCGGGTCTGCGAGGACTGCGGGCACGTGTACCACGTGACCATGCCGCCGAAGGTGCCCGGCGCGTGCGACGTGTGCGGGGGCACGGTGAGCCAGCGGGACGACGACACGGAGGTCGCGGTCATGCGGCGGCTCGACCTGTACGAGACCGCGACGAAGCCGATCCTCGAGTTCTACGCGCGGCTCGGTCGGCTCGAGCCCATCGACGGCCTCGGCTCCGGTGACGAGGTGTTCGCCCGGGTCCGCGCGGCGGTGGACGGCCGGCTCGAGCCCGTCGGCTGAGTTGTACGCCCGGAAGACCCCGGCCCAGATCGCCACGATGCGGCGGGCCGGTCGGGTCGTGGCCGAGATGCACGAGGAGTGCACCCGGGCGGCGAGACCGGGGGTCACCACCGCGGAGATCGACGCAGTGGCCCGAGCGGTCCTCGATCGGCGCGGCGCTCGCTCGAACTTCCTCGGGTACCACGGGTTCCCCGCGGTGATCTGCGCCTCGCCCAACGAGGTCGTCGTGCACGGCATCCCGGGCGACCGGGTGCTCGCCGAGGGCGACATCCTGTCCATCGACTGCGGGGCGATCATCGACGGGTGGCACGCGGACGCCGCGGTGACGGTGCCGGTGGGCGTGATCGACGACGATTCGGCCCGGCTGCTCGCGGTCACCCGGGAGTCCCTCGACGCGGCGATCCGGGGGATGACCGTCGGCTCGACGCTCGGGGCGATCGGCGCGGCGGTGTCGGAGGTCGCGGAGGCCGCGGGCATGGCGATCGTGCGCGAGTACACCGGTCACGGCATCGGCACGGCGATGCACGAGGAGCCAGCCGTCCCGAACTACCCGAACGGGCCGGGCCACCGCATGAAGCTGAAGGCGGGCCTGGTGCTCGCGGTGGAGCCGATGGTGAACCTCGGGCGACCGGCGACCCGCGAGCTCGACGACGGCTGGACGGTGGTGACGGTCGACGGCTCGCGCTCCGCGCACTTCGAGCACACGATCGCGATCACCGATGACGGCCCCGAGGTGCTCACCCGGCTCGGGTGAGGCGGGTCAGCGCGCGGCGAACCACTCGACGGTGCGGCGGAGGCCCTCGTCGAACGGGACCTCGCACTGGAAACCCACGGCCCCGGTGAGCAGGCGCCCGTCGGCCTGGGACAGCCGGACGTCTCCGGCCCGGGGGTCGGTGTGGATCCGTTCGGCCGAGACGCCGAGGATCCCCTCGAGGTGGCCGAGCAGGTCGAGCAGCGACTGCGTGGTGCCGGGCGCGAGGTTGAAGACTCGCCCCGACACGGCCGCGGCTGGGGCGTCGAGCACGGCGAGGTTGCCGGCCACCACATCGGACACGTAGGTGAAGTCCCGGCTCTGGAGCCCGTCGCCGTGGACCTCGACCGGGCGCCCGTTGCGGAGCGCGTCGATGAAGAGCGGGATCACGGCCGCGTACTGCGAGTCCGGGCGCTGCCGGGGGCCGAACACGTTGAAGTAGCGGAGCGACACCGTCTCGAGTCCGTGCAGTTCGGCGAACACGCGGCAGTACACCTCGCCCGCGAGCTTGGACACCGCGTACGGCGAACGGGGGACGAGTGGCGCGGTCTCCGGGGTCGGCGGTTCGGTCGCCCCGCCGTACACGCTGCTCGAGGACGCGTAGATCACCCGGCGCACGCCGGCCCGCTGGGCGCAGTGCAGCACGGTGAGCGTGCCGTGGGTGTTCATGGTGTCGGTGGTGAGGGGATCCTCGACCGACCGGGCGACCGAACCCCGGGCCCCCTCGTGGAACACCGCCTCGATGCCGTCCATCGCTCCGGCCACGCACTCGGCGTCGGCCACCGACCCCACGACGAGTTCGACGTCGGCCGGGAGGTTCTCGGCGTGTCCGGTGGACAGGTCGTCGAGCACGCGCACCGTGTCGCCCCGGGCGAGGAGCGCGTCGACGAGGTTCGAGCCGATGAACCCGGCTCCGCCGGTGACGAGGATGCGCACGGGGCGAGGTTACGCGCCGGCGCGGCGGCCGGGAACCGTGGGGTCGGTCAGGCTGGGCCGTCGGTGAGCGCCCGGTCCGCGTCGTAGGCGGTCGGTGCGTCGCCGGTCGCCGGGGCGAGGTCACCGAGGGCGACGGTCATCGTGCGGGCGAGGAACTCGAGCAGCGAGGCCATGTCCTTCGACGGCACGGTGGGGTCGACATCGCGCACGAGCGCCGGATCGAGGTCGGGCACCCGGACGTAGCGGATGAGCTCGTGGTCGGCCTGGTGGGCCTCCTCGCCGTCGGCGAAGAGCTCCTCGTGCATCTTCTCGCCGGGGCGCAGCCCGGTGTAGACGATCGAGATCTCCGGGGTGTGGTCGGCGCAGAGGCGGCGGGCCACGTCGGCGATACGGACCGGCTCGCCCATGTCGAGCACGAGGGCCTCCCCGTCGTGGCCGATGGCGCCGGCCTGGATCACGAGCTGCACCGCCTCCTCGATGGTCATGAAGAACCGCGTGACCTCGGGGTCGGTGACGGTGACCGGACCGCCCGCCTCGATCTGGGCCCGGAAGGCGGTGAGCACCGAGCCACGGCTGCCGAGGACGTTGCCGAAGCGGACGCTGAGGTACGTGCCCGGGTGGCGGAGTCCGAAGTAGGAGGTGAGGCCCTCGGCCACCCGCTTCGAGTACCCGAGGATGCTGCAGGCGTTCGCGGCCTTGTCGGTCGAGATGTTGACGAACCGGGTCACGCCGGCGGCGGCGGCCGCGTCGAGCACCGAGAGCGTGCCCCACACGTTCGACTTCAGCGCCTCGACCGGGTGGGCCTGGAGCAGCGGCAGGTGCTTGAGCGCCGCCGCGTGGAACACGACGTCGGGGCGGATCTCGCCGAAGAGCTCGGCCACCCGGCGGCGGTCCCGGATGTCGAGCAGCACGAGGTCGGGGGAGTCGAGGAGCGCGCGGCCCTCGAGGGAGAGCTGCACCTGGTGGAGCCCCGACTCGTCGCGGTCGATCATGACGAGGCGGCGCGGCCGGAACCGGGCGATCTGGCGGCAGAGCTCGGAGCCGATCGACCCGCCGGCGCCCGTCACCACCACGGTGCGGTCCATGAGGTAAGAGGCGGCCACGGCGAGGTCGGTCTCGACCACCCGGCGGCCGAGCAGGTCGGCCTCGGTGGGCTCGCGCAGGTCGGCCACGCCGACCTGCCCGCCGAAGAGCTCGCGCACCGGCGGCACGACGAGCACCTCGAGAGCGGCGAGCTCGGCGAGGGCCGTGAGCTCCCGGACGGTGGCACCGTCCGCCGTCGGGATGGCGATGATGAGCACCTGGGCGTCGACGCGGCGGGCGACCTCGGGGATCTCGGCCCGCCCCCCGTGGACTCGCAGTCCGCGCACGGTGAGGTTGAGCTTCTCGCGGTCGTCGTCGAGGAGGGCCACGGGGATGCACGGGCTCTGCTCCTCGAAGAGCAGGGTGTTGAGCATCCGGAGGCCGCACTCGCCGACCCCGAAGATGATGGCGCGCGGGAGGCCGGTGCCCCGCGCCCGCCGGCGGGCGTCGATGACGTGTCGTGCGGTGTAGCGGATGGTGCCGGAGACGACGAGCGCCAGGAAGCCGGCGGCGACGATGGAGCTGGCCGGCGCGGGTCGGGCCCCGGGCACGACGAGGTCGAACACGAAGAGGGCGGCCGTGGTCGCACCGATCGTGCGGCCGAGGGCCGCGACCTCCTCGAACGATCCGTTGATCCAGAAACCGCGGTAGAGGCCGAAGAACCACCCGAACGCGTACTGGAGCGCCCAGGCCAGCGGGATGATCGCCGCGACCCGGAAGGTCTGGATGCGGGCCACGTCGAAGTCGAGGCGCAGGAGCACGGCGAGGTAGATCGCCACGACCCACGAGACGCTGTCCGTGATGATTCGCAGGCTGCGCTTCGTGCGCAGTCGGGCGGGCACCATTGCCGCCGAGACCCCTGCCATGGACAACTCCCCCCGAGCCGTCGGTTTCGGTGGGGGTCCCCCGAACCGCCCCGACGGGCCCGTGGGACCCGGATCGGTGGCGGGGCGGTGTGCCCGTCCCCCTGCTGCTGCGGCCTATTCTCCGGGTTGGCCCCGGTATCCGCAAGGGCCAATTTCACGTTCCGTGGTCGCCGGCCGCATAGCGTCCACTGAATCCCGCGTTCCGTGCGTGCGGGTAGGACAGAGGACCCAGGGTGTTCGAACCGATCCGGACCGCTCTCTCGGCCGAGGAACTGCACATCGGGCTCATCCGGGGCCTCTTCGCCGCGGCTGCGGTGGCCGTGGTGGCCCGGACCTTCGTGGTCTCCCGGCTGCTGCTCGTCATGTGGGGCCGCCGGTCGGCCCGGGTCCGCTCGGTCATCGAGGCCCGGAACCTCCTGCGCCCCCCTCGCCGGCTGCCGGGGCTCGCAGGCATCGCGTTCGTGGCCGCGGCGCTGCCGGCGCTCGCCGCCATGCACGCGACGCTCCCGCCGCAGGTGGCCGACGACATCCCGACCGTGCCCTCGGTCGTCCTGCTCGGGCTCATCCTCCTCTGGGCCGGGGTCGCCCTCGCCGGTCGGACCGCCACGCCGGTCCCGTTCGGCATCGTGCTCGCCGTACCCGGCGCCGTGCTCCTCGTCTGGGACCAGCAACTGCCCGGTCCCGGGTGGCTGCGGTGGGTCATCGTGCTCGGCACGGTGATCGGCGGACCGCTGGCGGCCGAGACCGACCGGCGGCTCGGCCGCGCCGGCATCGGCTGCGTCATGTGGCTGTTCGTGGTCGGCGCGTGCTACTCGACCGTGCCCGACACGGAACTGGCGCTCGTGCTCCTCGGCGTGGCCATCCCCCTCGCGGTGCTCGGACCACCCGTCCGGCTCGCGCGGCTCGGTGACGGCGGGGTCGCGGCGGCGATCGGGCTGCTGCTCTGGGTCTCGGTGCAGGAGGGTTGGTACCGCCCGTCCTCGGTCATCGGCACGCTCGGCGCACTCGCGCTGTTCACGACGATGCCGATCGGCCTGCGCGTGCGTCGCTGGGTCGCGCCGCGTGTGCGCTGGGACCGCAAGCGTCGCGCCTTCGCGATCATCGTCGTGCAGCTGCTGCTCGCGCTCTGGGCGGCCCGGGTCGCCGGCACCGCGCCGGGCACCCTCGCGGCGCTGGTGCTGCTCGTGCCCGCCGTCGCCGCCGGCATCGCCTTCGGCGCGCTCCTGCCCACGGGCCGCCGACGGTCACCGCGGCAGTGGGGGCGGTCCGAGCACCGCTCTCGGCGCCGGTCGGGCTCGCGGCCACACCGTGCCCCGGCCCGGCCTGAGGCGGCCGAGGAGGGTTCGGTGCTCGAGGCCGGGATCGAGGAGATCGACCTCCTCGACCTCGAGGACTAGGCCCGGAGGCGGTCGGCCGCCGCCGGCACCGCCGCGAGGATCTCGACGATCCGGTCGAGCGAGGCCTCGTCGAGCGCGGGGTAGATGGGCAGGCTCACGACCGTGCGGGCCACGGCGTCGGTGACCGGCAGGTCGGCCGGCGACCGCTGGGCATGGGACCGCTGCCGGTGGACCGGCGGATCGAAGTAGTTGCGGGTGTCCACGCCCTCCGCCCGCAGCACCCGCACGAGGGTGTCGCGGTCCACCCCGTAGGCCGCGGGGTCGACCGCGATCGTGAAGTCCTTGAACGTCGACTCGTCGCCCTCGTCGATCGCCTGGACCCGCAGCCCCGGGATGTCGAGGATGCCCTGCGCGTACCGGGCCGCGAGCCGCCGCCGGGTCACGAGGTGCTCGTCGATGCGATCGATCGAGGCGAGGGCGACCGCGGCGTGCATCTCCGAGAGCCGACCGTTGAGCCCGATGAAGCGAGTGTCGTAGTCGCCGGGGTTGCCGTACTCGCGGGCGAGGGGCACGTACTCGGCGAGGGCGTCGCGGTCGGTGCACACGAGCCCGCCCTCGCCGGCGACGAGCGGCTTCGTCGGGGTCATGCTGAACACCTCGACCTCGCCGAACCCCCCGAGCGGACGTCCGGCCCGGAGCCCTCCGAACCCGTGGGCCGCGTCGAAGAGGACGGGGATCCCCCGCTCGGCGCCGAGCGCCTCGACCTGTTCGGGCCGGCACGGCGCGCCGAACACGTGGGTGGCCATGATCGCCCCGACCCCGTCGAGCCGGGTGTGCGCGTCGGCGAGGTCCAGCTGGAACGAGAGCGGATCGCACTCGGCGAAGACCACGGGCAGTCCGTTCCAGGCGACCGCGTGCGGGCCGGCCGAGAACGTGAACGAGGGCATGAGCACCGGACCCTCGATCACCCCGAGGTGCGCGAGCCCGGCCACGGCGAGCATGAGCCCGGTGGTGCAGGAGGAGACGGCGAGCACGTGCGCCACGCCGAGCCGCTCGGCCACCGTGGCCTCGAGCTCGCGCACGAGCGGACCGTTCGTCATCGCGCCCTGCCGGTAGGTGGGCGCGAGCCGGGCCACGACGTCGTCGAGCGGGGGGGCCGGGGGCCGCACGAACGGCACGCCGTCCGCGAACGCAGGGCTGCCGCCGAGGATGGCGAGGTCGGTCACGGGTGCAGTCCCTCCGGGCTCGGTCCGTCCGGGGTGAGGAAGCCGCGCCCCACCACGAGGACCGCGAGGATACCGGCGCTGACGAGCAGCACGGTCCACGCGAGGGGACCCGGGAGGTGCACCGCCGCGACGCCGAGGCTCGTGAGCACGACCTGGGCCGCGACCATGCGGCCGACGGCGGCGGTGCGGGAGGCGCCACGGTCGACGAGTTGGTCGTAGAGGTGGCTGCGGTCCCCCGCGAACAGCGGTCGACCCGCGAGGCGGCGGCGCACGATGGCCACCGCGGTGTCGGTCACGGGGATGGCGACGAGCAGGGGGAGCCCGGCCCAGGTCGCCGCGCTCGGGGTCGCGTCGAGGCTGGTCGCACAGAGGAGCGCGAGCGCCGTGCCCACGAGGTACGCGCCCGCGTCGCCGAGGTAGATGCGGGCGGGCGGACGGTTGAAGACGAGGAAGCCCGCGAGGGCGCCGGCGAGCGCGAGCGCGAGCGGGCGCGGCCCCGGGCCGACGAGCGCGAAGCCGAGGGCGGCCACCGCGCCCACTCCGCCCGCGAGTCCGTCGAGTCCGTCGAGCAGGTTCACGGCGTTGAGCAGGCCGACGACGGCCGCGGCCGTGACGACGTGGCCGAGCACGCCCGGACCGGCGGGAACGAGGAACGCGGCGACCACCCCGATAGCCACCTCGCAGGCGAGCCGCAGCCGGGCGTCGAGGTCGAGGAGGTCGTCGGCGAGGCCGAGCAGCGTCGCGAGCACGAGCGGAACGAGGAGCGGACCGGTGCCGACGCGACCCAGCAGCCCGGCGAGCAGCCCGGCGAGCACTGCGACGCCGCCGAGGTAGGCGACAGGCACCTCCTGCACCTTCAGGGCACCGGGTCGGTCGACGATCCCGGCCCGCCGCGCGATGCGGATCGCCACCGGCGTGAGCGCGGTGGTGACGAGGAGGGCGATGAGGCCACCGACGAGCGGGCTCACGGGAGGCTCCGCACGAGCACGACGGACGGCGTGCCCGCGTGCACCTCGACGGTGGCCGCGTCGACGAAGCCGGTCGCCCGGTAGAGGCCGAGCGCCGGCTCGTTGCCCGCGCCCGCCACGACCTTCACGGCGGCCACCCCGCGGCGGGTGAACTCGGCGACCGCGGCCTCCACGAGCAGGCGCCCGACGCCCCGGCCGGCTGCGTCGCGGTCGACCGCGACCGCGAGCACCTCGGCCGCGGGGAGGTCCGTGCCCCCATCGCCGCCCGGGTAGCGCAGGGTCTCGACCACGCGGCCCAGCGCGCGCAGCACCCGGGGCAGCGCGCGCAGCGTTGCGGCGATGCCGTCGCGGAGGATGAAGGTCCGGTAGAGGGCCCCCACCCCCTCGGTGCCGGCCGCCATCCCGACCACGGCACCCTCCCGCTCGGCGACGAGCAGGAACGAGTGCGGATCGAGCACGGTGCGCCGGTAGAGGCGGGCGAGGAAGGCCGGACCGAGCGTGGGCAGGAACCCCTCGGTGATGCGCGAGCAGTGGAGCCGGGCCGCGGCCGCGGCCTCGTCGGCGCGCGCGACCCGGACCTCCACGGCGCTCACGCGGCCGCCGGCGCGCGCGGGCCGAGGAGGCGCGCGTAGGTCTCGAGGGTGATGCGGATCACCGTCTCCTGGTCGAACTCCGACTCGGCCTTGCCCCGGGCGCGCGCGGACATGGCGCGCCGACGTTCGGGGTCGGCCGCGAGGGTGCCGACCGCGGCGGCGAGCGCGTCGTGGTCGCGGACCGGGACGAGCTGGCCGGTCTCGCCGTCGGCGACCACCTGACGGCAGCCGCGGATGTCGGTGGCGATGACCGGCAGGCCCGAGGCCGCGGCCTCCATCGCCGAGCGCGGGAAGCCCTCGCGGTACGAGGCGAGCAGGTAGAGGTCCATGGCCGCGTAGAGCCGTTCGACGTCCGCGCGCATCCCGAGCATCCGCACCCCGTCGGCCTCGGCCCGGGCGATCGACTCGGCGTCGACGCCGTCGGCCTTCTCGGGATCGGCGGGGCCGACCACGAGCACGAGCACCTCGGGGTGGCGGGCCCGGAGGGCGGCTGCGGCGGCGAACACCTCGCGGTAGCCCTTCTCCCAGACGAGGCGCCCGACGACCCCGCACACCACCGCCGAGTCCGGGATGCCGAGCTCGGCCCGCACCGCGGCCCGTGTCCCGGGGTCGGCCGGACGGAACCGGGTCAGGTCCACCCCGTTGCCGAGGAGCCGCAGCTTGCGGGTGGGGATGCCGATGCGTCGGAGCGTGTCGACGTCCTCGGGGTTCTGGATGAGCTCGGCGTCGGAGCAGGTCGCGGCGAGCCGTTCGAGCGCGTACACGACCGCACGTTTGGCTCGTCGGTCCTCGGGCAGCGCGTACAGCCCGTGGACCGTGTTCACGACGGCGGGGACGCGCGCGGCCCGTGCCGCGAGCCGGCCGTACACCCCGGGCTTCGGGTTGTGCGTGTGGACGATGTCGGGGCGCAGCTCGCGCAGGAGCCGGTACAGCTCGAGGAGGGCGGCGGCGTCACGGTGGGGAGCCATCGCCCGGGTCGCGTGGCGGAGCGCGCGGTGCTCGATGCCCCAGTCGGTGAGGTCGGCGACGAAGGGTCCCGGCGCGGACACGCCGATGACCTCGTACCCCGCCGCCGCGAAGGCCCGCAGCTGGGGGCCGAGCAGCAGCGACAGGCTGATGTCGGTGGTCGTGAGGTGCACGAGCCGCGGCCGGCTCACGTGGTCGCTCCCCGGTACCGCACGCGGTTCACCCGGGTCCGCAGCCGATCCTCGAGCCCGAGACCCCCGTCGACCTTGCGCCGGAACCACGCGGGGCCGTCGCCCGCCTGGATCGGGGTGCGTGCGAGTGCGTGCAGGTCGGTGGATCCGAACGGGTTGCGCCGGGTGCCGGCGAGGGCGGCCGACGCGAAGCGGGCCCGCACCAGCCGGTCGGCGCCGGCCGACGGGGCCACGGCCTTCGGGTACGCGAAGTGGCGGGGCGCCGTGCCCGTCTCCTGCCCGATGCGGTCGATCGACCGGTCGAGCTCGGCCACGACCTCGGGGTCGGGCAGACGGTCGAGCAGGGCGTGCGTGTGCGTGTGCGAACCGTAGGTGATGACCCCGCTCGTCATCGTGTCGCGCACCGCGGCCCAGGACATCGGGGTGCCGTCGTGGGGGAACGCACGACCGTCGTCGAGGAATCCGGTCGCGAGGTACATCGTCGCGGGGATTCCGTGGCGCTCGAGGATCGGGACGGCCATGTCGGCGAAGTCGGCGGTGCCGTCGTCGAAGGTGACCACCACCGGGTCGAACGCAGGTCGCGCCCCGGATCCGTCGAGCATCCCGAGCGCGGCGTCGAGGTCCACGACCCGACCCGACGCCGCGAGCTCGGCCATCTGCGCGTCGAACACCGCAGGGTCGAGGTCCATCTCGACCGCGGCACGCCGGCCGACCCGGTGGTAGATGAGCACGGTGACCCCGGGTGCCGGGGGACGGACGAGGTCCGCGGCCGCGGCGACGGCCTTGAGGCCCGATCCTGCAGCGCTGCGTGCGGCTGACCGGACACTACGCATCGAGGTCATGACCAGGACTCGGCCCTCTCGGAGTGGGGTCGGGACTCGCAGCGGACATGGGTAGTGTACGGACTCGTCAGCCGGAGGATTCCCATTGCCCGTGCTTCGCCGCAACGTCGTTCGCTTCGTGATCCTGTTCCCGGGGAGGACCGGGAGCACCTTCCTCGTGAGTGCGCTCGACGCGCACCCGGCGATCGAGGCGAAGGGCGAGGTGCTCGACGGATTGCGGTCCCAAGGTAGCGACGCTCAGCGAGCCTGGCTCGACCGGTACTTCCGTGCGCCCCTCGTGGGCCGGCACCGCGCGGTGGGGTTCAAGACGAAGCTGCGTGACGTATTCGACCAGGAACACTTGGCTCAGACGATCGCCGAATACGACGCCCGCGTGGTCGTCCTAGATCGACGCAACGATGTGAAGCACGCGGTGAGCCGGATCACTGCTCGAGTGCTCCGGGAACGCACCGGCCGTTGGAACCGCTACGAGGGGTCGCAGGAGCTCGGCCTCATCCAGGTTGATCCCGAGGATTTCTCGCAGCGCCTCCGCGCGGTTGCCGAGGAGAAGCAGGTCATCCGTTCGTTCGCGGATTCCTTGGGCCGACCGTACCTCGATCTGGATTACGAGGATCTCCTCGAGGATCCAGATGCCGCATTCGGGCGCGTGTTCGACCTGCTCGGTGTGCACCGGCTCCAGGTCCAAGGCTCAACGCTCAAGAACACGAGCGACGATCTCGGCGAGGTGATCTCGAACTACGAGGATCTCCGGTCGCGCTACGTCGGCACGGTCTACGAGCCCATGTTCGACGAAGGTCGTTGACCGGCTGCGTCACAGCAGTTCAACATCGCCCAAGCTGAGCGCAAGATCCTCAAGCCGGGGCGCGGACTGCTCCGCGACGCTGCGCCAGGTCACGATCGGGCCCTGGCCGGGGAGGGGCAAGAGCCCGTCGCGGTCCCGACCGAGTCGGAGCAGGTAGTCGGCATCGACCTCCCGCTTCACCGCCCGAACGAGCGCTCGGCGCGCACTCGGCGCATCGTCGGGGGCGATCACCTCGCAGAGGGCTGCCTCGCGGGCGTGGCCCCTTGATCGGATCCGCAGGATCGCCACACCGTCGGCGAGGCCCCGGCGAGTGACGACCGCACGGTAGGCGAGCATGGGGATCGAGAAGCGCCAGCGCAGCGATGCGGCAGTGTGGTTCGTTCGCAGCCTCGGCGGGCGAGGTCGGGATGCGAGGAGCGCGTCCACCGTCGCGGTATCGGCGAGGACCGAGGCTGCGTCGTGACCGACCTCGCTCCCGCTCGACCAACGATCGGCAGGCGTGCGCGAACGAACCATGCGGCACGCGCCCCGGATTCCGAGGGGCCAGAACGAAGTCGGCGGGCGTCCGACGATCTGCCAGCCCATCTTGAGGTAACCCGGGCGGCTCTGGTCGTTCGGCGTGTTGAAGACGAAACCGACCGGCATGTCGCCCTCGGGCGTGGGGACGCCATGCGTCCGGACTTCGTCGATGCCGTGCAGCGTGAGACGGCTGAAGATCCCCCGCCCCTGGTAGTCGGGGTGGGTAGCTGTGTCGACGGCCCGGACCGCGTGGACCACTTCGTCGCCTCGCGTGAACTCCCAGCGCATGAGCGCGCGGAACCCGGCGATCCGTGTCCCGTCGCACGCGACCCAAGCCGGAGAGGGCCCGAACGCGTTCTCTTCGTGTTTCCATGTGTAGAGGCTCTCGTAACGGGCGTCGTCCTCTCGGCTGAGCGATGCTCCGAGCAGGCCGATCACCTCGCTGCGGTCGGCTGCGGTGACACGCCGGATGGTGAGACCGTCGTCGGTCACCGTGTGATCTCCCGGTAGATCTCCTCGAGGCGAACGGCCGTCGATCGGATGTCGTAGCGGTCGCCCGCGGCGGCGGCGCCCAAGGCGAGCCGGGTCCGCAGTTCGGGTTCCGTGGTGATGCGCGCCAGCGCATCGGCGAGCGCCTGGGGATCCCGAGCGGGGACGAGCAGGCCCTCGACAGCGTGGGTGATGGCCTCGGGGATCCCGCCTACTGCCGTCGACACCACGGGCAGGCCGAGCGCGAGCGCCTCCATGATCGCCACGGGGAGGCCCTCATTGCTCGAGGCCATGACGAACACATCGCACGCGCCCATCACCGCGACGGCGTCGTCGCGGCGGCCGGTCAGGAGCACTCGAGCGCCGAGTCCGAGCGACGCATGGAGTGCTCGGGTCTCGTCCTCCTGGGGGCCCTGCCCGACCGCCACGATGCGAACGGGTATCCCGCGATCCGCGAGGAGACGGGCCGCTGCGAGCAGGTTCGGGTAGTCCTTCTGCGCGCGGAAGTTCGCCACAGTTCCCACCACGATCTCGTCCGACCCGATGTCGAGTTCCGCGCGGATCGCGGCCCGCTGGCCGCGTGCGGCCCGGGCGTGCGCGAGGTCAATGCCGTGCATCACCGTCTCCGTCCGCGAACGGGCCCGTGCCGGCAGGGTCGATCGCACGACTTCGGAGACGGCGATGTCAGCTGCATCGAGCTTGTAGGTCACACGCGTGAGCGCACGTGTCGGCCACGAGAACGAGGGCCAAGTGTTGTGGACCGTGTAGACGAGGGCCGGTCGGACGCTTGCCGGGAGACTGCGCGCCACGAGACGCGCGATTCCGGCTGGGTACGGGGATTGGGCGTGGAGCACATCGACCGGGTGGCTCGCGAGCAACCGTCGTAGCCTCGCAGCCCAGCGGAGGTCGCGCTCGTCACGGACCTCGAGGCAGGTGCACGGCACGCCGAGCGCCTCGAGGTCGGGTACGAGAGCGTCCTTCCAGGGGAGCAGGTAGGCCGCGTGCAGGTCGAACTCAGCACGGTTGTGCGCTCCGGCTGCCGCGACCATGAGTCGTTCCGCGCCGCCGGGTCCGAGCCCCTTCACGACCCAGAGGACCCGGATGGGCTCATCGGATCTGGTGCCGCCCCGGGCTTCGGCGTGGTCGGAACCGATCATGCGGGGCCGTAGGCTCGTGGCGTGGCATCGGGAGGGGCACACCGACTGCGGTTGTTCATGCGGATGGGATGGTACGCGCCCATTGCCCTCGTGCCGCGCGGACCCGCCCGGGAACGCTCCGAAGCCGATGTCGAGCGGTGGATCGAGGTGCTGTCCCCTCCGGTGTCGCGGCGGTGGGCCCGACTCGCCCTGCTCGCCGAACGGGCGGAGTTCCGCACGCTGTACTACTACCGACTCCGCAGGGCGGGTGGCTGGCGGGCTGCGAAGGCCGCAGCGCTCGATGTGGTGTGGCGGGGTGAACGAACCCTGCACATTGCGTGCTCGGATATCGGCGGCGGCCTGTTCATCCAGCATGGGTTCGCCACGATCATCGCGGCTCGTGCACTCGGCAGCCGCTGCTGGGTGAACCAGCAGGTGACGATCGGGTTCGTACGTCCTGAGGACCGCCCCGTACTCGGGGACGGAGTGGCGGTGTACGCAGGGGCAAAGGTCCTCGGTGATGTCACGCTGGGCGACGGTGCAGTCGTCGGGGCGAACGCGGTCGTGCTCGAGGATGTACCACCGGGTTACACCGCGGTGGGCATCCCAGCACGGATGCTGCCGCCGAAGTCTCAGCGCTGAGCATGACGCGGGTGGATGGGCCCGGTTCCGTCATGGTTCCGGTACGAGACCGAAGGGGAACGGAGCGAGCGTCCGGTCGATGATCGTGCGCTCCTCGTCCGACAGACGCTCACGCCAGCGATCTGGTTGATCGGCGGTCGCCCGGCGGGTTCGGAAGGGACGGTTGGCGGCGGCGGCCGCTTCCTGGCCCCCGATGTCAGACTCGGCGACGAAGGCAGCGGCACGCTCGCCCCACTCGAGCCCGAGCGTGCTGGCGAGTGCGGCGAAGCGTGCCTCCGAGTTGACGCACAGATGCTCATGAGTCGTCCGGATCCACTCCGGGTGTGCACTCGCGCTCTCGCGCAGCGCCGCGGTGAGCACGCCGAAGAAATGTGCCTGCAGAGCGAGGTGCGGCGCTCCGTCGCCGGGTGCAGAAACGCCCCATCGTTCCCGCGCCCACGTCGCAACCCGATCGAATTCGCGGCCGCTACGGACGAACCCGAGGTCGCGCCAGGACGACAGCACGTTGTACGGGTGGCGTTCGACGAAGAGGACCCGTGCGTCCGCGCAGCGACGCGCGAGCCACTCGGCGGAGAGGCACGCGAGCACCGTCTTGACGACGACGTGACGAGCTGTCGGGTCGGCGACGAGTGGCAGGCTGAGCCGGCGGACTGCCTGCAGACGGGGTGGGATCGAGTGCGTGGCTCGTGCAGCACGGCGCACATCGACCGGGGTTCGGGCGTACAGGAACCGCGCCGCGCGATCCCGCAGCGTCTGGGCCGGGCGGCCGCCCTCGAATGCACCGCGCCAGAGACGTTCGTAGTCTGGGGCCGAGTCCTGCGGTGCGACGGCCGGGTGCTCGCCGCGGGCGAGCATGACCCGGAACGCGTACGGTTCCGCGAAACCATCGGGTTCGTTGACGTATGCCGCGCCATCAGTTGCGCCGAGTGCTCGTCCACTCCACGTCGTCCCCGAACGCGGCACGCCGAGTATCAGCACCCGACTCACGGCGCGGTCACCTCCAAGTCGGGGAACCGTGCGAGGACGCGGACGATGTGGGCCACCTGCTCACGGTTGAGGCGCTCGCGCCAACGCTCTGGTTGCTCGGCGGCTCGACGCTCCGTGTGGTAGCCGGTTCCGTCGCGGTCGGAGGCGACGAGGAAGCGGGTCGCCTCTGCGTTCCACTCGAGGCCTATCGATGCGGCGAGCGCCGAGAAGCGAGTCGCAGAGTCCACGCAGAGGTGCTCGTGGGAGGTCCGTAACCAACCGCGCCGATCGGCAGCGCGGCGCAGGGCGGTGGCCATCACTGCGTACGTGAACGCTTGTCGTTCGATGGGATTGGGTCCTTCGGGTGCAGCGATACCCCACTGCGCCGCTCGATCGGCATAGACCTGGAACTCGCGCTGGTGGAGCGCATATCCGAGGTCGATCCAGGACGCGAGGATGTTGAGCGGGTCCCGTTCGACGAGCAGCACGGTGGGGTTGAAGCGGTCGGCGATCCACTCTGACGTGAATTCGGCTCGGACGGTCTTGACCACGACGTGGCGCGCTCGAGGTGCGGCGACCATTGGTTGGGCCCAGGCCCTGACGCAATGCAGGCGAGGTGTGGACTCCCCGTCGAACCAGGCCCGGAACCGGGCGTCCGGGTCGACGCCAGCGTTGAGGTACCGCGCGACTCGGGCTCGGAGGGCACGGGGACGACCGCCCCCTGCGAACGCCCCGGTCCAGAGGCGCGCGTACGCTTCGTGCTCGGTGCCTGGTGTGAGTGAGGGCGGCCCTCCGAACCCGAGCCGGGCGGGGAACGCGTACGGCTCGGTGTCGCCGTCGGGCTCGTTGACGTAGACCGCGCCCTCGGTATGACCCAGCACTCGTCCGCACCATGTGGTGCCGGAACGAGGCACCCCGAGCAGTAGGACGCGTGTCATGGCTGGTGACGCTACCGCTGCCCTGAGGTGTCCCGGGACGGTCGGGGCAGGCTCAGTCGGCGGGTATCGTCGTCCGTCCCAGGGTGGCGGGAGCCGCCCTGTCCCTGCGGTCGATCATGAGGCACGCCATGCGCATCCTCTTCGTCTCCGGGACCGCTGTCGGCGGCTCCGCGTCCAGCACCCGCGAGCTTGCGGCAGCGCTCGCCGCGCGCGGGCACGACGTCGCGGTGCTCGCCCGGGTTGCCACGGCGCCCCGGCGTTGGATGCTCCACCACCGACTGGTGAACGCGGCGCATTCGCACCCGCGGCTGCATTCGGCACTCGTCGCCGCAGCGGGTCGGATCGGCCGTCGTGTTCGGCTCGTGCAGACCGAGTCGTTCACCGAGTACGCGTCCATCGTCGTGGAGAACTCGTTCCCGCCGCTGTTGTCTGCCTTCGGGCCGGATGTGGTGGTTGCTTCGAGCATCGGCCGGATGGCGTGGCGATCGGTGCGCGCCGACCTCGCCGTGGCGGGCATTCCGAGTGTGCTCTACCTGCGAGAGGAGTCGGCGATCGGCCACCTCACGATCTCGGCTGCTCCGCCGGATCTCCTCCTGGCGAACGCGCACGTCCACGAGGATGCTGCGCGCCGGGCAGGGTTCGTGGCCCACGTGGTTCCCTCGGTGGTCGCCATCTCGCGGGCGCTCGTAGAGTCCACCCGCGAGGTCGTGCTCTTCGTGAACCCCGTCGAGGTGTCCGGTCGGGATCTGGCCGTCGGCATTGCTCGCGCCTGTCCCGACTTTCGGTTCGCGTTCGTCGAGTCATGGCCGCTGTCTGCGGACGAGCGTGCCTGGCTCGACAATGCCTGCGCAGGGTTGGGCAATGTTGAGCGGCGGCCCCGGGTCGACGATCTGCGGCGGCTGTACGGAGACGCCCGGGTCCTGCTCGCCCCGTACCGCACGAACGGGAGACCCCGAGTCGTGCTCGAGGCGCAGGCGAACGGCATCCCGGTGCTCGCCACCGACCTGCCTGCGCTCACCGAGGCGGTGGGGCCGGGCGGTCTCGTGGTCGCGGCTGCTGCCGGTCCGGGCGTTTGGGCAGCCCGACTGCGCGAACTGCTCGAACCCGACCATTACGAGGCGCTGTCCGCCGCGGCGCGAACCCACGCAGCTCGTGAGGATGTCGACCCCGAGGCCATCGTCACACGGTTCGAGGCACTGATGCGGTCGCTGGTGAGCGCCTCATGACTTCGCCTGCGGCCAGCGTCCTCCTCGTGGCCCGGAACGCGGCTTCGACGATCGGTGCGCAACTCGATGCGCTCGCTAGGCAGGCGTTCAGCGAGCCATGGGAGATCGTTGTCGTCGATGACGGGTCGACCGATGCGACGACGGCCATCGTGGATGGCCGATTGGCGGCGGTGCCGTGGCTGCGGCGGATCGAAGGGCCGGGTCACGGTGTCGGGGCGGCCCGCAATGCGGCTCTCGCTGCCGCTCGGGCCGATGTCCTGCTGATGGTTGATGCAGACGACGAGGTGGCACCTGGTTGGTTGGCGGCGATGGCCGGTGCACTCGCGCAGTCGCAGCTCGTAGCAGGTGCGCTCGACATCGATGCACTGAACCCTGAGTGGGTTCGGAACACACGGGGCCGCGCGATCGCGGATGGTCCGAGCACCTTCGCCGGCGTGGTGCCGTTCGCCAACTCGTGCAACATGGGGATGCGGCGGGCAGTGCTGGACCAGATCGGCGGGTTCGACGAGTCGCTGCAGGCCGGGGAGGACATCGAGTTCTCGTACCGTGCCGCTCGGGCGGGAATCCCAGTTACCTATGTTGCCGCGGCCGTCGTGCGGTACCGCTACCGAACCTCGCTGGGCGCACTCTGGAGGCAAGCAACCGCGTACGGCCGTGCGCGTCGCGTGCTCGAGGCGCGGCTGCGTGCTGACGGGGTCGCTGTCCCCGACGCGCACATCGTGCGTGGTTGGCTCGGGGTCGCCCGTCGGGTGCCGCACGCGGTTCGCCGGAGCCGTCGCGCGGACCTCGTGTTCGCGACGGGGAACCTGTGGGGCCGGACGGGGGGCATGCGGTGATCGACATCTCCGTGGTCATGCCGATCCGCAACGTCGAGGCCACACTCCTCGAGGCCGTTGACGCAGTGCTCGCGCAGGAGTGGTCGGGCACCTTCGAGGTGCTGCTGGTGGAGAACCGATCCTCGGACGCGACCCCGACCATCGCCGCTGCGCTGGCCACCCGAGACCACCGGGTCCGAGTGGTGCCGGCCCTCGATCGGGACGGGCTCGCGTACGCTCGTCACGTGGGAATCGATGCGGCCACCTCGGACCGCGTGGTCATCTGCGATGGTGACGACGTGGTGACGGCCGGCTGGTTGGCGGCGATGGCGGACGCGCTCGAGCGGGCTCGCGTCGTGACGGGCCCATGTGATCCATTCCCGCTCAACCCGGAGTGGCTCGCGCGATCGCGCGGGATCTACCCGCCGGATCGACCGCTCGAGTGGCATCGGCTGTTCCCGATCGCGTCGGGCGGCAACGTGGGCCTGCATCGCGACGTGTTCGCCGAGGTCGGTGGTTTTCGCGATGACTTCCTGGGCGCTGAGGATCATGAATTCTCATTGCGACTCGCGGTGGCCGGCATTCCGGTGGGCTTCGCCCCGGGCGCTCGGATCCTGTACCGGATGCGCGCCGAGCCGCGCGCGCTGTGGCGTCAGGGGCTCGGGTATGGCCGGAATCGGCCGCGCCTTCGGCGCGAGGTTGCTCGTGCCGGGCTGCGTGCACCGGCGAGGTTGAGCGGGATCCGCTCGTGGATCCGTCTGGTGGCGACCATTCCTGGGTTGCGCCACGGCGCGGGCCGTGCGCAGTGGTGTTGGATAGCCGGTGTCCGTATCGGCCACGTGTTGGGGAGCGTGCGTGACCGCACGCTGTTCCTCTGAGTCGGTTCCGTGCAGATCTACTGGTACTGGCCATACCTCCGGCGGGAGGAGTGTGCCCTCGCGCGTGGCGTGCTCCGAGGCGGGGACCACCTGCTCGTCCACGCCACGGCCAGACCCGATGATCCAGTCGTGTTCGACGTGCCTGGCGTCGAACTGCTCCCGTGGCTGCCGAGCGTCGACGAACGTGCCCGCGAGGGCGGTATCGGTTGGGCCGCATCGCGGTCGGCCACCTACCTGGCGCGGATGCGAGTCCGCGCGCGCACGGTTCGTCAACGTCCCGTTGACCTCGTCCACGTCGTGTACCTCAACCCGTTCATCGACGCAGTGTCGCTCCCGTCGATTGCTCGACGCGTGCCGCTCGTCTCCTCGGTACACGATGTGGTGCCCCACCAACGGCGGATGCCCGAGCGGGTTCAGCGGAGGATGCTCGAACGCGAGTACGCAGCCGCGGGCGCACTCATCGTGCACCATGAGTGGGTTGGTCGACGACTGGTCGAGGAGTTCGACATCGATTCGACACGGGTCCACCACGTGCCGGCGCAGGTCATCCCGGCACCGCTGGTTGCGCGGCCGGTGCTCAATGGGCCGCCCGAGGTCCTCTTCTTCGGAACGTTCCGGCGAAACAAGGGGATCGACGTCCTGCTCGAGGCCATTCGTCGGATCCCGAGCGAGGTCGGGTGTCGCTTCGTCATCGCTGGCCGAGGTTTCGCTGAGGTCGAAGCCGAGGTGCGGGACGCGTCCGCACGCGACGCAAGGGTCGTGGCCGAGATCGGCTACGCAACCGCGTCACGAAAGGCCGAATTGTACGGGAGGGCCCGCGTCGCGGTGCTTCCCTATACGGCATTCGAATCTCAGAGCGCCGTCCTCCAGGACGCCTACGCGAACCAGGTCCCGGTGATCGTGACCGACGTCGGTGCGCTGGGCGACACGGTTCGCGAGGAGGGTTCGGGCTGGGTCATCGCTCCGAGCGATCCCGACGCGCTCGCCGAAGCCATCATCCGCGCAGTCCTCGATCCCGACGCGCTCGCCCGGTGCGGCGCAGCGATGGCGCGAATTGCGGAGGTCCGATCGCCGACGAACGTCGGGTTGCGGCTCCGTGAGGTCTACGAAGAGGTTGCGGGTTCACCCCAGTGAAGGCGGCGGGCCCGCGCGAGGTGGAGGCGAATGACCGCGAGTTTGGCCAACTGCTTCGCCCGACGTCGGAGGGCTATGCCGTCAACCCTCGCACCGAGCCAGGTCAGTCCGCCGTAGTGACGGTAGTGGGATTGCCAATCCGCGGGCATCTCCGCCCACGTGAGTCCCGAGCGTTCGAGTTCGCGGAAGTACGCCGCGCCGACGTCATAGGCGATCTTGCCCCCGAAGACCGCTGGGTCAACGACGTCTTCGTACCCGAAGGAAGCATCGACCCGCCCTCGCACCTGTTCGAGGTCGAGCAGGAGGAGCCACGGCGTCGGGCGAGGTGCGAGTTGCCTCGTTGCACCCGTGCGGGGGTGGACGAACGCCGCCGGTGGATGCTGCATCCGGCCGCATACGAGGGCCGAGCCGGTCGACGTAGCGGTGGCCACCATGTCGACCAGCCAGTCTGCTTTCCGGTACTCGACGTCTGAGTCTGAGAACACCAGGTACCTCGTGGGGCAGGCGGCGACCCACTGGTCCAGCCATTCCGGGTGCCGACGCCCCTCCGGAGCGACCTCGAGGTGCAGCCACCCGTCTGCCTGCATCAGCTCGAGCATCTCCAACGACCCGTCGGTCGACCCGCAGTCCCCGACGACGAGGTGGAAGTCGGTACCCGCGTGTTCTCGGAGGGATCGGATGCAGAGTTCGGTGACGCGCCGGGTATTCAGGCTGGCGACGTGGACGGTCACCTCCGCGTTGCTCACCGGCGCTCGCTGCGAGTCAAGACGCGTCGTACGCCGCGAATCGGCCTACCAATGAGCCGGTTGTAGGCGGTGCCGAGCTTCGCGGCGAGCCGCTCCCTCCCGGACAGCGGTTCCTCATGGATCAACGATGGTTGCGATCGTGCCGTCGTCGCCGCGACCCAGCGTTCCTTGGGGATCGTCGGGTCGAGGAACGACAGGTGCTCGTAGAGGTACTCGCCATCTCCTGCGAACCTTGGGAACAGCAGCAGGGTGTGGGGAACCTCGTGCTTCGCGAGCGTGAGCATCAATTGGTAACTCAGCAGGGCAAGGGCCTCTCGCTGTTTCGTGGCGCGTGTCGTGCCGAACAACCCGCCCATGATGTGGAGGTTCGAGCCGTACTTGGTTGCTCGTACCCTGCTCGCCGCCGCAACGTCGAGATCCCGGATGGGGATGATCACGTGTTCCACGTTGGCGGTTCCCGCCGACAGGATCTCATCCAGCCGACGACTGAGGTTCGGGCTCTTGACGATCCGAGGGGCGTCGGGCGAGTCGAGCCGCGTCTCGAGACCGGCATGGGTGTTGGCATCGATCCGAGCATCAGGGGAGAACCCGGTGTCGAAGCCGAGGTCCGTCAGGATCTGCACGAGCAACGTGGTACCGGCACGCCCGGTGCCGGTGATGACGATGCGTGGTTCGAGCGGCTGCATCACCGGAACGCTACCTCCGCAGCACTGGGCCCGGAACGCTCGCGCGACGTTGCCACTCAACGATCGTCGTTGTGTGGATCAGGGCAGCCTGCGCTCCATGGCCTCGCCACGGAGGCCGATGCGCACGAGCCGTCCCGCAACACGGCGTTGCCGAGCGACGCGACGTGCATACCGGTTGCGGGCACGGTCATCGCCGGCCCACGCGTGATCGTCGGCGTACGCCAACTCGATGAGGAGCTCGCCCGCGACCGTGGCGAAGGCCAGGCGGTCCTCGGTCGACCAGACCTCTTCCCATGCCCCGCGTGCGGCACGCCCGAAGAAACCCTGCGGCTCGCTCCGGTGTTCCCCGGCGGCAGGGGCGAACGCTCCGCCGATGGCGATCGTTCCCTCTCCCGCCGACATGCGGTCGAGCGAGTACTGCTCAATCCATCCGGAGCACGTGGCTTCGTCGACTGCGAGGCCGCAGTGCGCAAAGACCGGCGCGAGTGCGCTCGCCCCGTCGCGACGGAGGTCTTCGTACCGGATTTCGAGGTACGGGTTCGTCGCAGCACACCGCCTGGCGCCCTCAACGTGCTTGCGCCACATCACGCCGGCACGCGCCACCGTGCGAGGCGCCCACCAGCCGCCCCAACTCGTGCTCGCCGCCACCATGGATGCGGCTGCGTCTCGCCCGTCTCGCACCAGGTGCACAACCACGGCGTCGGGTGCGAAGCGGGCGATCGCCTCGGCGCACTGGCTGTGCGCGGGCGTCTTCTCCACGACGAACGAAGAACCGGGGCGCAAGGCAGACGCTCGGGAGACGATCGTCTCGAGCATGGCCCGACCGACCTCGGTGAACTCATCGTCCGTGAGCACGCTGTGCAGACCCTTGTACCGCCGCCGCGCCCACCGTTCCGGGCCGCCGGTCTCCTCGCGGGCCCACGAGTTCAGAAGTGGTTGGAGGTACCGGCTGAACAGGTCGGTCTCCTGAGGCGTGACCACATCGGGGTGCGCGCCGAGCATCGTCTGCAGCCACGTCGTACCCGAGCGCGGCGCGCCGACGAGCAGCACGAGGCGGGGGACCTCGGTCACGCTGCGGGTTCCCTGGTGCTCGCCCCGGGGCGTCGTGCCGTCAGCAGCAGCCGCACTCCACCGAGCGCAAATCGAACCCGCTGAGCTGGGTTCGCGCCGGCATCGGTGAGCGAGTGGGCGATGAACCACAGCGCGAGCCGCCGCTCGCCACGCGCCGCAACACGGCCAGCAATCGCATACGCGTCCTGCGGTCTTCCATGGGCGCCGCGCAGCCAGAGACTCGGCAGATGACGCTCAAGCCCCGCGAGCCGGTCTTGGTCGGGAACGGGCTCGGGAGGGCGGCACCACGCGAGCGCCTCGGGAATCAGCACGAACTCCGTGTTCGCGAGGAGGAACCGCGTCCAGAGCTCATGTGGAGCCGCAGCACCGAGATCGGGCGCGAACCCTCCCCCCACGAGGTCGAGCAGCCTCCGGTCGAACACCGACGGTCCGGAGACCACATCGCAGCAGGCGATGGCCGCACGTTGCGCGTCGCGCTCGGGCATTCCACGACCGCGGGCCCCGTCGTAACCCCGGCGTTCGGTGGCGTTCGTTCCGTCGAGTTCGTAGTAGTCGGTCGTCACGAGCCCAGCGCGAGGATCGGAACCCAACCGCTCGAGGCACCGCTCGATCAGGGTGGGAGCCCAACGGTCCCCGGGGCGGAGCAGCGCGATGACCGAGCCCCGGGCTGCCGAGAAGCCGGTGTTGCACGCAGCTGCGGTGCCACGGTGCTCCTGCTCGACCACGCGCACGGGAGGCCCGAACGATCGGGCGAGGTCGGCGGTGGCGTCGGAGGAGCCATCATCGACCACCAGCACCTCGGTCCTCGGGTGGGTCTGGGCACAGGCGGACTCGATGGTCGGGCCGATCAACTCCGCGGCGTTCCAGGCGGGGATGACCACCGTGACGAGCGGTTGGTCCGTACCTCGGCTCCGGGGCGGCTCACCCACCAGTCCTCCACGCGGACGGCACGTAGACCGGCGAGAGCCGGACGATGGCCCGCGGCGTCGGGTCGAGACGTCGGCCACCCTCGACGAGCATCGGACCGATCGGCTGCCACGGGGTGACCTCCTCCTTGGTGTTCGGCTCGAACGCGCCGAACCACAAGAAGTAGGAGCCCGCCGGGAGCGGGATCCGTTCGAAGTCGACGGTGACCGGCACCGTTCCCTCGCTGAGCTGGACCTGGTGGCGTACCGCGAAGATCGGCGTAGCCGGTCCTTGGCTGACCCCGAGGAACAGGTTGACCTTCTGGACCCGGGTCGACGTGAGTCGGAACGCGATGGTCGCGGGAGCGTCCGTGCCCAACGCTCCTCCGAACGGACCAGTGACCTGGACGTCCTCAATGCGCAGGTCGCCTTCAAGGTTGATCTTGGCCGCAGCTTCAGCTTCGATCGCGGTGCGGTACCCGGCAAGCACGTCGTTGACTGGCCCGTCGGCCCGCATCGCGCCGTCGGCGAGCCAGATTGCGCGGCTCGCGGTGGCCCCCACCGCCGCGAGGTCGTGGGATACCAGCAGCAGCGTGGTTCCGCTCTGCAGCACGGTGCGCATGCGGTCTAGGCACTTCTGTTGGAACATCTGTTCACCGACCGCGAGCACCTCGTCGACGATGAGCACGCTCGGTTCGAGGAACGCCGCGATCGCGAAGCCGAGCCGCGTCTTCATGCCACTCGAGTAGAACTTGACCTGCCGATTGACGGCCTCCTCGATCTCGGCGAAGGCCACGATCTCGTCGTACTTGCGCGCAACTTCGGTCCGCCCGAGACCGAGCAGCGTGCCGAAGACGTTGATGTTCTCCTTGCCAGTAAGCTCAGGATGGATGCCCGAGGCCACCTCGATGAGCGCACCGATGCGCCCCGAGACTCGGACGTCGCCGCTGTGCGGGAACATCACCCCGGAGATGAGCTTCAGCAGGGTCGATTTGCCGGCCCCGTTCGACCCGACGAACCCCACCGATTCGCCCGGTTGGATCTCGAAGTCGATGTCGCGCAACACCCAACGCCACGGGTTGTCTCCAGCCCGGCCGGTGACTCGTCGGCCCACCCGGCCGATGTGATCCCGGAGCAGCCGTCGCCCCCGGTCGCGGCGGAACCGCTTCCAGACGTGCTCAACACGGACGTGGCCCTCAGGAGACATCGGCGAACCCGGTCTCGAGTCGCTTGAACAGGAGGAACGCGCCGATCAGGTACACGACCGATGCTCCGGCCGCGAGCAGCGTGTACTCGAGGTCCGGGGCTCGGTCGTAGAACAAGCAGTTGCGCAGACCCTCCACGACGCCGGCGATCGGGTTGAGCACCATCGTCACGGTGCGGAACCGAGCGGGGACCTCCGAGATCGGGTAGAGGATCGGGGTCAGGAACAGGCCCAGTTGCATGATGAGGGGCAACCCGCTCCGTAGGTCTCGCACGTACACGGTGACCGCAGAGACCCCGATGGAGATGGCCACCGTGAAGATGACGAGGATGAGGACGAGCAGCGGGACCCAGTACACGGTGGGCGAGGGCCAACGGCCAGCGCCGAGGAACAGCAGCGGCGTGAGGGCGGCGGAGGCTGCGGCGTCAACTCCCGATGAACACACCTGGGCGAGCGGGAACACCTCTCTCGGGGCGTAGACCTTGTTGAGCAAGGGGTTGCCGACCAGGCTCGACCCGGCGCTCGTGACGGAGGATGAGAAGAAGGACCAGCACGTCAGGCCGACGTACAGGAACAACGGTCGCCAAACGCCGCCGGTGTCGAAGGTCGACTTCCCCACGCGGTTGAGGAGGAACGTGAAGACCACCATCTGGGCGAGTGGGGCGAGGACGGCCCACGCCAGACCGAGTACCTGCTGGCTGTACTGCGAGCGAACCTGCCGCACCACGAGCCCGAGGATGATGTGCCGGGATCGCCCGAGCTCGCGCAGGGCCGGACCCACCCGCAGCGCGCGGCGGTACCGCAGTTCGGGCGGTGGACCGTCGGGGAGGGGGACTGCGGTCATCCCGCCTCGGGTCGCTTGAGGAACGCAATCTTCTCGAATACGTGGACCGCGTCGACGGGCGTGAGCGCGGCTGCCTCATCGGGGAACTCTCGTGCTGCGTGGCGACGGTTCACGCCATCGAGGAGGCCCCGGATGAGGGACACGCTCGTGCCGTCCATGCCGGGCGGGCCGCCCTCGTACCCGCGGGACCAGTAGGAGGTGTGCATGTCCTCGATCACGTAGTAGCCGCCCGGCGCCACCGCATCGTAGAGGCCCTCGAACGTGGCGAGCACGTGCGACTGCCGGTGGGAGCCGTCGTCGATGATGAGATCCCAGGGGCCGAGCCCGCGGAGTTGTTCGAGGAGGGCCGGATCGCTCTGATCGCCCACGAGGGTGTGGATCCGCGAACCCGGGACCTCGATCTCCTTGATGTCGACCCCGTACACCTGCGCCCGCGGGAAGTAGTCCCGCCACATCTGCAACGACGCGCCCCGGTAGATCCCGATCTCGAGCACACGACGGGCTCGGCGTCGCATGCCGGCCAGGTACTGCTCGTAGAGGTCCACGTACCCGTGGGAGATCGCGCCCTTGTCGGACCCGTACACCGCGGCGAGCCACGACAGGTTGTGGCGGTTCAGCCGGCCCAGCCCACGACGCACCGCCGGGGTCGGGCCGAACCGCTTCTCGGCCTCCACGCGGCTCTTGATCACGGCTCGGTATGCGAGCGATCGGGCCCGGCTGTCGTGCCAGGCGGTCATGCGGTCATGCCCCTCTCCCCGAGGTCAGTCGAGGTGACGGCCGGCGGCTCGCCGCGCAGGTAGGAGATGAGGCCGTCCGGATCCCGGGCGAGCAGCCCGCGCAGCGCCTCGTAGGTGTGCGCGTTGTCGTCGATGACCTGGAACTCGACCCCGCGTCGGAAGAAGCGGAGCGCGGATCGACGCATCGCCGTCGTGCGGGGACCCATCGTGGGCACGCGCTCGAGCGGGGAGGTGAGGCGGTGCAGGGTGGAGTTCATGAAGTCCTGCCGGAACACCGCAGCGCGCCCGGCGCTGCCGAGGTGGAACACGACGTCCGCGTAGATGCCCGCCATGAGGTAGTGCGGGTTGCGGACGTTGGTGCGGGCGAGGTGGCCCCAGGGCAGTCGGTTGCGCCAGAGCACGTACCCCAGGTGGATGCCGGTGTCGGCGGCCTGCTCGGTGGCTCGCAGGAACGCGCGGAATTCCGGCGTGTAGTCGGAGTCGGGGGAGAACGACGGCCCGTGCTCTTCGAAGAACTCCCGACGGGCGAGCACACACGAGGGGTGTGGGAGGGCGACGTCACCGTTCTCGCTGCGCAGCACGCCGGCCAGACCCGAGGCCGGCGGCGCGGCACGGACCACGACCTCGACCCAGTCGTCCGCGATGGGGAAGGAGTCGACGTCGAGCGTGCAGACGTGGGACACCCCGTCGGCGAGCGCGATGGGGAGGATGGCGTCGAGGTAGTAGCCGTGTTCCCGGCTCGCCCGCAGGTCGGTCGGCGGGACCGCGCAGATGCGCACGTTGGGCTGCATCTCGATGAGCGCCCGCGCCTTGGGTGAGACCCGGTTCGCCACCGCGTAGAGGGTGTACGGGACATGGGTGTGCCGGGCGATGCGCTCGAGGTGGAGACGCAGGAGCGGGAGGTCTCCGTCGTCCTTGAGGAAGTACACGACGAGGATGCCGAGGTGCGCGACGTCGGCAGCTGCGGCAGCCTGTCGGATGTCGTCGCCCATCGGATCCCTCCCCCTGAGGGTGGCCAATCGTATGGCCTTTGGGACCCCTCCTCGACCGTGGCCGGCTAGGGAGCGCGACTTGGCTGAGCGGGCCCGAGTACCGGGCGTGACCCGTTCGGCGCCCGGCATGGCCGGGTCGATCGGAGGGCCACGATGCGGGCCGGTTCCCGGAGCGGCGCGACGTAGCTGCGGCTGCCCATGATGCGCCAAGCGACGCTGGGCGGCAGAGATTCGCCTGGAGGCAGGCTGCGGAGGTTCACGCAGAACCTGGCGATCCGGATCACCCGCCCGTCGGGCAGGATCCGGGCGACGGTCGTGCGGCTCCCCACCGTGCCGCGTCGTCCTCGGTGGAAGTTGACCCACTCGAATCCGCCGTTCACCTGCTTCGGCTTGAACCGACCGGTGTTCGACACCTCGAGGGCGAGACGCCACCGCGCACCATCGAACGAAGCGGAGTCGACCGCGAGGTTGACCCCGACCACGGCGAGCGCAACGAACGCGAAGGCCGTGAGTGCGATGCGGGCTCGGGTGATCGGGGCGTGCCCCGGGCAACAGCAGGCGCGGAGGAGGAGGATGGAGACGAGGGGCAGCGCAGGGAGCGCGTAGCGGTCGTACACCTGGAGACCGGTCATGGCTGCGAGCCCGTAGGCCATGGCGTAACCGACCACGGTGATGCCGAGCAGGCTCGTGACGGGTTCGATCCCGGCGGTGTCCCGGCGGCGGACCCGGTCGGCGAGGTCGGCGACCATTGGAACTGCAGCGACCAGCAGCAGGATCCCCGTGAGCGATGCAGTGAAGACGAGGAGACTCCAGAGGGGGCCGGGCATCACCGGAGGTCGAATGCCGGGGAGCACCGCGATGGAGAGAGCCCCGTCACGGATCACGTAGTTTCCGACGAACTGGCTGCTCAGGTACCGAGTCGCCGTCACCGCCATCCAAGCGGTGGAGCACATGAGCACGAGGACGGTCAGGCCGCGCGCCCGGTCCAGCGAACGGCGCAGGATGCGCAGAGGTCCTGCGAGGGCCAGTGCCGGCAGGCTGGACAGGCCCACCAGTCGGAGGAAGCCGGCGCCCCGGATGACCGAGGTTCGGAGGTCCCGACCTTCAGGAAATGCGGGGCTCAGGGCCTTGGAGTCGGGGACGGAGTACCACCAGACGAAGAAGCCGATGAGCGCCGCAGCGACGGCGACCGCGCCGAGCGCGGCGCCGAGTGCGATCCGGGTATCGCGTCGGCCGAGCAGGGCGATGCCGCCGACGAGGCAGATCGCCACCACGACGACCAACGCGTACTGGCGGATCGTCACGGCGTACGCCGCGATCACCAACGCGCCGACCACCATCGGGAGTGGCACGGGTCGACGGTCGAGCGCGACCACGGCGACGAGCAACGCAATCGTTGAGACCGTGAACGCCCAGACGTCGGTCATGTAGGTGGTCGTCAGGATCATCCAGAGCGGGTTCACGGCGACGGCCAGGGCCACCGTGGCCGCGACGACCTGACTGAGGCCAAGGCGGCGTCCGAGGGTGACGACCGCGACGAGACCGGCGAGTCCCACGATGGCGGTCTCGACCTGCACGATTGCCGTCGCGTGCCCCCAGACCGCGGCGATGGGAGCTGCGAGCAACAGCTGGCCGAGCAGCGACATCGAGACCCAGTCGTTGAACTCCATGCGTCCCGTGTCGACCCAGCGGAAGAGCGTGACGAGGTAGGACCAGTCGTCCCCTCGGGCCGCGCCGAGCGCGCCGTAGTGGCGGGCGATGAGGAGCGGGATGACGGTCCCGACGAGCGCGAGCACCGCGAAGGTGGCGAGGGGCGCCGCGTACCTCCGCCCCCGGGCTGTGCCGGGGGCCGTCCGGATTGCGGCCACCGTCCCCCCTGCCGTCGACGGCGCCCGTATCGGCGCCGGGACGCAGGAATCTACCGGCCCGGAGTGCCCGACGGAACGCGCCCATCGGCGCGTAACCTTGCCGACGCCGATGCCGAACCCGACAGAACCCCCCTTCGCCTTCATCATCGGGTGCCCCCGGTCTGGGACCACGTTGCTCCGCGCCATGCTCGACTCGCACCCGGGTGTCGCGGTGCCGCCCGAGGCGTACTTCACGGTGCGGGCGTTACGGCGGGCGGCTCGCTACGGGGAGCGTACGGCGTTCGACCGGGCCGCCCTCCTCGAGGACATTCGGGGCGACGTGGCGTGGCCGAAGTGGTCGTTCGACGACGCGCGTCTCGAACCGATCGCCGGGGATGCCTCGCTCACCACGGTGCCCGCTGTGCTGCGCGCCATCTACGACGAGTACGCGAGGGGCGAGGGCAAGGCGCGGTCGATCGACAAGACGCCGCGGAACACCGAGCACGTTTCGCTCCTCGATGGTGCGTTCCCCGGTGCTCGGTTCGTGCACCTCGTGCGGGACGGCCGGGACGTCCTCCCGTCACTCCGTTCGATGCCTCACTTCCCTTCGGGTTTCGCGGAGGCCACCCTCTTCTGGCGTGACCGTGCGGTATCGGGCCGCGACGCCCGGCGGGTGGTCGGGACGTCGCGCTACCACGAACTGCGGTACGAGGATCTCGTGACCGACCCGGAGCGGCACCTCGTTCCACTCTGCGAGTTCCTCGGGCTCGAGTACGACCCGGCAATGCTCGACTACCCGCGACGGGCCGAAGCGGTGATGGCCGGCACGGTCGGGGAGACGTTCCACGGGAACCTCCGGCGGGCGCCGACCCGGACCCGCGACTGGCGTCAGGACCTCTCGGCCGGGGAGGTTGAGCGCTTCGAGGCCCTAGCCGGGGATGCACTCGGCATGTTCGGGTACGAGCGGGGCCCGCAACCGGCCCTGCGGCTGCGGGCCGAGGCGCTGGGCCGCCACGGGGCCGCCGTGGCGGGCCACGGCGCCCGAATCCTGCGGGCCCGGGTACGGCGGCTGCTGCCCGGCCGGGCCTAGGCCCTCGGGCTCAAATCACGTCCTGCGGTCCTGACCACTGCGCGCCGCAGATACCGTGATCGCCGGTAGCCAAATGGGCCGAACGCCACTACACTCCGTGGCGATCGACCACTACACTGCGTGAGATTCGAGGCTGCGGCAGGACCGCAGACCGGGGGAACTCGAGGAACCTGTGCGACCTGTCGACTACCTGCGCATCGTGCGGCGCCGCTGGTGGGTGCTGCTGGTGACCGCCGTCATCGCGTCCTCGCTGGCCTTCGCGACCCGACCGAGCTCGTCGGCCCGTTCCGAGGCCGGCCAGCCGAAGGTGCGGTACCGCGCGACGCACACGCTCATCTCCGGTTCGGACGGGGCTGACTTCGCGCAGGGTCGGACCCTCGGCCGCACGGCGCTGCTCGTCACCACGGGCGCGGTCCCCGAGCGCGTCTCCGACCAGATCAAGCAGTACCAGTGGCCTGAGGTTGAGGCGCTGAAGGACAAGACCTGCGAGACCACGAAGGGCAAGGCCGGGGCGGCCTCGTCGAACAGTGCCTGCACCAAGAACGGCAAGGCCGCCGGCGTCAACGCCGGTGTCGATGCAGTGCGCCTCGGCTACGGCGGATCGATCGTGGTGAAGACGGAGACCGACGTGGCCACCGGTTCGCTGGCGATCACCGCAGAGACCCCGTCGGCGAAGAGCGCGTCCAAGGTCGCGAACCTCTTCGCGATGAACCTCCTCGCCTACCTCGACGAGACCGCGCAGGCTCGGTACAACACCCAGGTCCTCGCCTACACCACCGCTCGCGACAAGGTGACCGCAGATGTCGCGGGGATGGACCGACAGCTGGCCAACCCCTTCCTCGGACAGACCGAGCGGGACGCGCTGAGCATCCGACGCCAGACCGCGCTCCGCAAGCTCGCCAGCAACGACGACACGCTGGCGAACCTCGTGCAGATGGGCCCGGTGCGCACCGCGCTCCGCACGATCGAGTCGGCCTCACCGAAGCAGGTGACGATCCTCGTGGGCTCCACCGGCGGCGCGATGGGCGACATGCAGCGCCTGCTGCTGGGGGCGGCGATCGGTGTGGCCATCGGGCTCGCGATCCTGCTGCTCATCGAGATGATGTCCTCGATCATCCGTGACGTGGCGGGTACCGAGGGTGCCGCGAAGATGCCGGTCGTCGCCGAGATTCCGGTGATGCGCATGGAGCGGGGCCAGGTGTTCGAGCCGGCGATCATCGCTGATCCGACCTCGCTCATGTCCGAGGCGTACCGGGCCATGCGGACCTCGCTGCTGGCACTCTGGGCCCGGCACCCGAAGAATCACCGCCCGTTCGCGGGCGACGAGGCGGACCGCTCGGTCCCCGAGCTGCGGATCCTCCTCGTGACCTCGCCGGGTCCGGCCGAGGGCAAGTCGACCTCCGCCGTGAACCTCGCCGCGGCGTTCGCCGAGGCCGGGCAGCGGGTGCTCGTCGTGGACGGCGACTTCCGTCGTCCACAGATGCACAAGTACTTCCACGGCGAGTCGGAGCCCAACATCGGCGCGCTCGAGGCGAACTGCACTGCGGCCGACGTGGACGCGGTCGCCCAGGAGACGGGGATCCCGGGCGTGCGGTTCGTGGCGGCCGTGCCGACCCGGACCGATCCGGGCCGTGCGGTGGTACTCGTGAAGGCGGCCGCGCTCGCGGGCAAGGAGCTCGCCGACCTCGTGATCGTCGACTCGCCGCCGATCCTGTTCGCGAACGACGCCGCGGAACTCTCCACGTTCTGTGACGCGACCGTGCTCATGGCCCGCGCCGGGTGGACCCGCCGCGGCGGCGTCGTGGCGGCCGCCGACCTGCTCCGACGGCTCGATGCCACGGTGATCGGCGCGGTGTTCGTCGGCGCGGAGCGCAACGGGAAGTCCGGCTACTACGGCTACTACGGCTACTACGGCTACGGCTACGGCTACGGCTACGGCGGTACCCGCTACGGCTACGGCCCGTCGGCGGGTTACGGCGCGAAGGCCGAGCCGCCGAAGTTGCTGGGCGTCATCCCCTGGAAGGCGCCGAAGGGCTACGAGGACCAGTTCGTCGACGTCACCGAGCAGGCCACGACGGTGGCGCTGGCCGACGCGCCGGAGGACGGCACACCCGAGTCCTGACGGCTCCGGCCTCGGGGCGCTGCGGTCCGCAGCCCTCCGGCGGCGGGGCAGAATGTCAGGCGTGAGCACCCTCCACCGCGACCCCCTGCGGTTCCGGCCGTACCGCGGCACCGGGGACGCCGCGTGAGCGCGCCGGTCGCCGATGGGGGCAACTGGTGGGCCGCCGGGGGTGAGCGGGGTGCTGGCGTCTCCCGGGACGCCGAGGGCGTGCTGCGGGCGCTCACCTTCGTCGGCTACGGCGCGATTGGCACGGCGTTCCTCGTCGGCATCCTCACCGCCTCCATCGAGTGGCTGCTCGCGGGCATCAACATGCTCGTGCTCGCCTTCATCACGACTCGTATCGCCCGCCGGCTCGCGGCGTGGGACGGGGACGACCGCACCGCCACCCTCGTGGTCGCGGGCCTCGGCCTGAAGTACCTCGGCTGCCTCCTGCGGATCCTGCTGACCTCGGTCTTCTACTCAGGTGTCGCGGACGCCAGCGAGTACGACGCGTGGGGCCGCATCCTCGCCCCGCACTACCGGGTGCTCAACTTCTCGGACGACGTCGGCGCGCTCAGCGGCACCGGGTTCATGCGCTCGTTGACCGGGGTCGTGTACGCGCTCACCGGGGAATCGAAGCCCGGGGGTTACGTGATCTTCGGCTGGCTCGCGTTCATCGGGGCGCTCCTCCTCTGGCGCGCCTTCCGCCGCACCGTCCCCGAGGGGGACTCCTCCCGCTACGCGTACCTGCTGTTCTTCCTGCCGTCGATGATCTACTGGCCGTCCGCCCTCGGGAAGGACGCGTGGTCGCTGTTCTGCCTGGGCCTCATCTCGTACGGCGTCGCCCGGGTCATGAGCCGGGGCTGGGTGCTCGGCCTCCCGATCGCGGGGGCCGGTCTGGTGGGCGTGGGCCTGCTGCGCCCACACATCGCCCTCACGGCGTTCATCGGGATGGTGCTCGCCGCGGGAGTCGGCCGGACCCGCAGCGCGTCGCTCGGGGCACCGCTCGCCCGCATCGTCGTGTTCGGGCTGCTGTTCGTGGTCGGCACGGTGCTCCTGGGGCGGACATCGGCGTTCTTCGGGGTGGCGAGCCTCAACCAGGAGACCGTGGCCCAGACCCTCGAGGACGCGCAGGGCCGCACCGCGGAGGCCGGTTCGAACTTCACCCCGGTCGACGTGACGAGCAACCCCGCGAACTTCCCGCTCGCCGTGGTGACCGTGCTGTTCCGGCCGTTCCCGTTCGAGGTGACGAACGTGCAGTCGGTGCTGAGCGCGGGCGAGGGCGTGTTCCTCATCTGGCTGACCTGGCGATCGCGCCGACGCCTCCGCAACCTGTGGCGCCAGATGCGTGACGCACCGTACGTCGCGTACTCGGTCGGCATCGTGCTCTCGTTCACGTACGCGTTCAGCGCGTTCTCGAACTTCGGGATCCTCGCCCGGCAACGGGTCCAGGTGCTCCCGTTCTTCCTCGTGCTGCTCTGCATCCCCGAGCGGGCCCCGAAGGTCGATCCCGCGGAGATCGGTGACGGCGGGCCGGCGGGCGCGGCGCCGGAGGACCCGTACCCCTCGGGGCCGGCGGCCGACGATCCGTACGCGAGCTACCGGACCGAGGACACCCGTCGGGACGACCCGTACGCCGCGTTCCGCGAGGCGACCCCGCGGCGGCCCGGACCCTACGACGGCTGACCGCGTCCGGTCAGTGGCCGCAGCGGTTTCCGTTGCGTACGGCCACGACGAGTACGGATGCCCGCAATGGGGACGGGTACCGCCGGCGCGCGATCACCCTCTGCGCTCGCAGGCTGAATGCGGGATCGACGGAGACCGTGACGCAGAGCGGGGCGAGGGTACGGGCACGGATCTGCTTGCGCTCGGCCTCGGTGTTCGCGAACCTCGGGGCCCGGCCCACGTGCCAGTCGAGCCACTCGAACCCGCCGGCGATGTCGCGGGGGTCGACGCCCGTGGCCACCACGTCCTCCGCGACCCGCCACCGGGTCGCGTCGTAGGTCGCGCTGTCGATGCCCGCGACCAGCCCGTACCCGGCGAGCGCCACCAACCCCGCAGCGACCGCCACGGAGGTGCTGCGTCGTGCGGGAGCCGCGGCCGTGTCGGTCGCGGGGTGCCGCAGCAGGAGCAGGCCCACGAGCGGGAGCATCGTGAGCGCGTAGCGGTCGAAGATCGGGAACCGGTTGATCTGCAGGACGTCGGTGAGCACGTAGGCCCCGAGCAGTCCGGCGATGGTGAGCCCGAGCATGAGCGCCACCGGATCGACCGCATCGACGCTCCGGGCACGGGACCGCAGACCCGTCAGCCACGGCACGATCCGCCACAGGATCACCAGCCCGGCCACGGTCCCCACGAGCACGGTGGCCATCCACAGCGCCGGCGGCATGAGCAGCGGCCGCGTGCCGTTGAGGACGTCGTCGGCGAGCACGCCGCGGGGATGCACGTAGTTGCCGACGTAGACGTCGTCGCCGAGCGTGAGCCACGCCGCGCCGAGCCCGGCGACCACGAACCCCGTGAGCAGCGCAGTCGTCGCCCGCCCGGCGGCCCAGGCGCGTCGGGCCGACGACACCGGTCCGCAGGCGATCACCACGGGGAGCAGGAGGAGGCCGGACAGCCGCAGGTAGCCGACGGCCCGGGCGAGCCCCTCGCGCAGCGAGCCGGCGGTCGGCCGTACCGGTGCGCCGGGCAGCGGGTCCGGCACCGTGCCCCACCACACCATGAGGGCCAGCACGGTGACCGCCGCGAGACCGGCTGCGAGCACGACAGCCAACCCCAGCCTGCGGTCCCGGTCGCGCACGGCCACGAGGCCGAACGCGAGGAGGGCCGCGCCGAGCGGCACGACCGCGTACTGCCGGATCGAGATCCCGAGCAGACCGAGCGCAACCGCCGCTGCGAACCACCCGATCCGTCGGTCGCGCTGGGTGAGCCCGACCACGGCGGCCCACGCCATGAGCATCTGCACCGTGAAGGTGGGGACGTCGGTCATGAAGGTCGGACTGAGGGCCATCCAGAGCGGCCCGACGCCGACCGTGACGGCGAGCAGCAGGGCGAGGCTCCGGCGGGGCAGCAGGCGCACGCCGATCCGGTGCACCGCGAGGAGGCCGACGACCCCGAACGTCGCCGCCGCGACGTGCACTGCGGTGATCGAACGATGGCTGAGGATCGCAACCGGTGCCGCGAGCACCAGCTGGCCGACGAGCGTCATCGAGACCCACCCGTTGAAACGCAGCCCGCCTCCGTCGGTCCACCGGAACAGGGTGGTGAGGTACGACCAGTCGTCGGAGCGGGGGATGCCGAGCGCGCCGGCCCGCTGGGCCACGAGCACCGGCAGCACGCCGCCGACGAGGAGGAGCACGGCCACGGCGAGCAGGTCGCCGCGCCGGTCGCGGACCGCTGTGGGTGCGGTCACCCCGCGCTCCCGTCGCGCGGTCGCCGGGCGAGCACGATGCCGACGACGACGTCGGTCGCGAGCAGCGCGAGCGCGAGCCACGCGGGCTGTCGGGCCCGAGCGAAGTAGGTGGTCCACTCGAACTGTGGCGCGTAGTCGTGGCGCCACTGCCCCAGCGCCACGTAGACCGCGATGAGCGAGACGATGGCCACCGGGGCGAGGCGCAGGGCGGCGCGCACCCGGTTCGACCGGATCGCCCCGGCGGCGAACAGACCGGTGACCACACCGACCCACGGCGTGGCGACGGCGCCCGCGACCACGGCGCACCCGAGTGCGGTGAGCAGACCGGCGACCGTGGACGCGTCGCCGGCCCGGGCCTGCCAGGGTGCGGTGAGCCGCGGCCCCGCCGCTACCTCGGTCGGCGCGGCGGCGACGCGGCGGCGACCCGTGGCCACGACGATCCCGAGGCAGGCGAGCACCCCGGCCAGCGACGCCGCGAGCGCGAGGTTCACCCCGCGCTGCGGCGTCCACACGAACTCGATCTCGGTGCCGTCCGCGACTGCGGGGATGCGCCACCCGTTGGCGAACCCGTCGATGAGGCGCGGGGCGCCGAGGTCGCGCCCGTCGATCCGGGCGTGCCACCCGTCGTTCACGCTCTGGCCGAGGATCACCCACGTGGGCCGGCGTGCCCCGTCGATGCGGGCCACGGTGCGCGTGCGGCCCGACGCGGCGGCGGTGAGCCGCGGCGCCGCGGTCGACCCCGTGAGCACCGCCGCGGCATCGGCCCGCCCGCCGTCCGCGTCCGAGGCGAGCACGAGGTTCGTCACGCTCGTGCCTGCGGCACGGGCCCGTCGGGCGACCACCCGGTGCGTCCCGGCGCTGAGCGCCACCCCCTGGCCCGGATCGCAGGGGAGCAGGTCCACCTCCTCGCCGGCGAGCGCGTCCTCGGTGTCACCCTGCAGCCGCACCCCGAACGCGCCGTCGTCGATCCGCACGAGGTCGGTACGGCAGGTGCCGGGGAGGGTCGCGGGCAGCGGCGTGCGGACCGCCCCCGGCAGCCCGAGCTCGGCGATGCCCACCGGGCGGGCGATCGGTCCTTCGCTCACCGGGTCGAGGACGGTGACCGGGCGAGCGCCGGTGATGGTGACCGTGGTGCGCGGGCCGGTGACCGGGGTGAGGTCGACGGGCACGGCCACCGTCGCCCCCTCGGGCGTGGTCGCGGGGTCGGCCGGCTCGAGCACGGGCAGGGTGACCGCGCTGCGACCGCCGTCGGACCCGCGTACCTCGATCGAGGTGGGCAACGAGTGGCGACCGTCGTTCACCACGAGCAGGTCGAGGTGGGTCACCGTGCGGCTCGCTGCGGTCGTCACGCTGATCGCGTCGCCCACCACCTGGTCGAAGCGTGTGCGCCACGCCGTGGTCGGGTCGCCGTCGATCGCGGCGCCCGGTCGAGCGCGCAGGCTGGGCAGGCTGCGCCGTGCGGTCACGGTGATCCCACCCTCGGCCGCCGACGGGTAGCCGAGCACCTCGTCGACCCGGCCGTCGGTGCCGTCGCCGGTGAGCACGGCGCGCCCGGTCACCGTGAACTCGCGGGCGGTGGGGAGGCGGAACTCGCGGCGCAGCTCCTCGTCGGCGCGTGCGAGGTGGAGGACGAGCGCGTGCTCGGCCGAGGCCGGCCCGAGCGCGGTCAGCAGGTCGGTGGGCAGGCGGACCGACTCGATGGCGCGCAGGTCACGGCGAGCGCCCTCGTCGCGGATGCGCACCTCCGCGAACCCGACGGGCGCGAGCCGTGCCTTCGAGGCGGCGCTCGCCCGGGCCCCGACCGCGCGCGCCTGCGTACCGTCGATGCGCAGCTCGACGGTACGGAAGGTCGTGCGTCCGAACCGCAGCTCCCCGCCCGCGGCGCGCCGGGTGGACGCGGGGAGGCTGAGGGTCCGCCACGTCCCGCCGTCGAAGCGCACGCCGACCCGGCTGATCCAGCGACCCCGTCGGCCCCCCTGGGGCTGGACGATGCCGAGGTGGTCGGTGGTCACCGGCCGGCGCAGGTCGATGCGGAGCACGTCGGGGGCGACGACGTGCTCGCCGCCGCTCACCTCCCACGCGGTGTCCACGTCGCCGTCGAGCGCGAGCGCGGGTCGTGCGGTGTTGCTGTACCCGAAGAACCGGCTGCCGTAGGCGGTGGCCCGCACCTGCCGGACCCCACCGTGCAGCACGCCCACGGTGCGCGCCGCGTCGGTCGCCTCCGGGAACGGGTCGAGCCGCTGGTCGAGCAGGTCGTCGCGCAGGGGCTCCTCCCCGGCCTGCTCGGTGTAACCGGTGTTCGCGCGCATCCCCGACCAGCGGAGCCCGCGGCGCCGGTTCGAGTCGGTGACGACGAGCGTCGTGCCCGGCTCGACCGCCGCGCGCAGCGCGGCACGGTCGCCCGCGAACGCTGCGGTGTAGAGGATCGCCCGACGCGGGTCGAGCAGCCCGGACGCTGCGAGGTCCACGAGGCCGTCGCCGTCGCCGGACACGAGGACCGGAGCGGTCGCGTCCTTGGCCCGCAGGATCGGCTCGGGGTCAGCGACGCCGAAGACCGCGACCGGCGGTGCCGGGGTCTCGCCGGCCCGCACCCGTCGGGCCGGGTCGGGCAGCGGCGGGTAGCGCAGGCTCCCGGGGATGCGCGCCCCGTAGCGCCGCGGTGCCCAGAGGCCGGCGGCGACCTCCGGGCTGGTGAGCAGCCGCCACGCCTCCTCCGCCGAGACGAGGTTGAAGCGGTCGGTCTGCAGGTCGCCCCGCAGCAGCAGGTCGCCGGCCCCCATGAGCCGGGCGACGGGCGCGATGGCGTCGGGGTCGATGAGTCGGTCCTGCACCCGCGAGTCGAGCGCGTTCAACAGGTTCGTCGAGGCCGCCGATCCCCAGGGGACGAGCTCGCGCCCGACGAACGGTCGGGCCATGAGCCCGGGCTCGATCGGATCGACGGTCATGCCCCACCGGTACGCGGCGAAGTCGGCACCGGGCAGCGCGAGCACGCGGGTCGCGTCCCCCCGGGCGTCGAGGTCGCGCAGCGCGGCGCGCCAGTAGGCCGGGACCTCCTCGTCCCGCTCGAGGTACGGCGAGTAGTACCGACCGTTCCACACCCCGGGCGCGTTCACGATCACGAGCACGCCGACGAGAGCGGCCGCGGTGAGCCCGACCCAGCCGAGGTCGCGCCGCCGGAGCGCGTCGTGCGCCGCGGTGGTCGCCGCGCCGATGAGCACTGCGAAGGCGAGCACCATCACGGGGACGGCGCGCGCGGTCGAGCGCATGGCGAAGCCGAGGGTGTTGCCCGTGGCGAACGCCTTGAACACCCCCCCGACGAGCGACGGGCGGTCGTAGGGCGACGCGGCCACCGCCACCACCACCGCCACGACCGCCGACAGCACGAAGTACGCGCGGTGCCGCCACCGGATGCACACCGCGGCGAGCAGCGCGAGCGCCGGGATCGAGTACGACACGAGGATGGCCAGCGGCCGCTGGGTGAAGTCGACCATCGCGGGGTTCCAGAGGCCGAGCTTGTCGCGGCCGTAGAAGAACCAGTAGCCGAGGCCGCGCAGCACCTCGTTGGTGACCGAGGTGGCCGAGACCGTCTCGATGGACTCGGTGAACCGCAGGATGTCGAGCCCGTAGCGCGACTGGATGGCCAGGCCGATGAGCCACCACAGCGAGGTGATGAGGGTCAGCAGGCCGGTGCGCCACAGGACCTGCCAGGCCCGCCGCCACGTCGCGCTGCGGTCGATCACCACTGCGTAGGGGATCCACAGGATCGGTCCGATCGCGGCGAACAGCAGCGCGGTGAGGTTGACCCCGCCCACGCACTGCACCGTGAGCGCGAGCAGCGCCGGGTACCGCCACCCACCGGATCGCATCGCCCGGATGGTGAATCCGAGCATCCAGCCGAGGGCGGCCCACGGCCCGAGGATCACCGACAGGCGGGGCGAGAACTCGAGCACGTAGGGGGTGAAGGCGTAGACGAGCATGGCCACCGGCACGCCCGGGCCCTCGACGTCGAGGGTGCGCAGCAGGTACCGCACCCCGAGCCCGGCGAGGAGGATGAGCGTGCCGAGCCAGAGCCGCTGGGCGACCCAGGCCGGCAGGTGGAGGCCGCGTTCGAGGACCCAGTGGAACGGGCCCATCGGCCAGAGGTACCCGATGGTCTGGTGGGTGACCGTGCCGAGTCCGATCTGGGGGTCCCACATCGAGGCGGCCTCGCGCAGGAGTCGGCCCGGATCGAGGTAGAGGTAGGTCTTCGTGTCGGCGTCGACCCGTCCGGGCCGCGTGAGCAGCACGGGGAGGTACGCGAGCAGCGCGTAGGCCGCGAGGCCGAAGGTCCGCCAGCGCCGGTTCGAGGGCTGGGGCGCGTCGGCGGTCCGCCCGGGCCGATCGGCCACGGCGGTCACCGCATCCTCCCGGCTGCCCCCCGGATGGCGTCGACGCGAGCCGTTCGTCGCAAGGCTCGAATCCTACGGGCGCGACCACCCCGACCGGACCGCGCCCGAGGGGCCCGGCGTGGTCCCCGACCGACGGATCGACGGGTACCGTCTCGCCCGTGCCGTCGCGCTCCACGCTCCGCAACGTGGCCCGGAACGCCCTCCGGCCCTCCTACCTGCCGGTCATGGTGGGCAAGGTGCGGGCGCGCCTGCGGCCCACCCACCGCGACGAGGCCCTCGCCTGGGCCGCCGCCCGGGCCGAGTCGGTCGACGCGTTCGCCGAGGCGCTCGATGCGGGGCTGTGGGCCGAGGCGGGCGCGTGGGCCGACGCGTTCGAGCCGGGGGCGCGGGACACCCTCGCGGCGATCGGTGTGCCCCTCGGTGGCGGCGGCCACCACCGCCTGCTCCACTTCCTGACCCGGCTGCGCCGTCCGGCCGTCGTGCTCGAGACCGGGGTGGCGGCCGGCTGGTCCTCGGCGGCGGTGCTCACCGCCATCGCCGCGAACGGCCAGGGCGAACTCTGGTCGAGCGACTTCCCGTACTTCCGGCTCGAGGACCCCGAGCGCTACGTGGGCTGCATCGTCCCCGAGTCGCTGCGGGCCGGATGGCACCTCCACCTCCGGGGCGACCGGGCGAACCTCGCCGAGATCCTCCCGCGGTGCGGACCGATCTCGCTGTTCCACTACGACTCCGACAAGTCGGTGGAGGGACGCAGCTTCGGGATGGCCGCGGTGCGACCCCACCTGACCGCGGACGCGGTGATCGTCTGCGACGACATCGACGACAACACTTGGTTCCGCGACTGGGTCGCGGCCGAGGGGCTCGCGCACCGCGTCTTCGAGCGTGGCGGCAAGTACGTGGGCCTCGTCGGGCTGTAGCCGGCTAGAGCACCTCGCCGCGGAACTCGCGGCCCCGCAGGATCGCCTTCGCGTCGAAGACGAGCGGTGCGTGCTCGGCGATGACGCCCGGGTCGAACTCCGGGTGGTCCACGAGGACCACGACGAGGTCGGCGTCCGCGAGCGACTCGGGGCCGAAGGGCACGAGCGTGAGGTCGAACCCTGGGGCGAACACCGCGGGGATGTGCGGGTCGCACGCGCGCAGGTCGGCCCCGAGCGCGGCGAGTCGCTCGGCCACCACGACCGAGGGCGACTCGCGCCAGTCGGAGGTCCCCGCCTTGTACGACATCCCGAGCAGCAGGATCCGGCTGCCCTTCACTGCCCGCTCCGCCCGGTTCAGCATGGCGGCGATGCGGCGCACCACGTAGTCCGGCATGTGCTCGTTCACGTCGTTGGCCAGCTCCACGAAGCGGAAGGCGCTCCCCGAGGTCCGCCGGACCCGCCACGACAGGTACGACGGGTCGACGGGCAGGCAGTGGCCGCCGACCCCGGGACCCGGGGTGAACCGCATGTAGCCGAACGGCTTGGTCGAGGCCGCGTCGATCGCGCTCCAGATGTCCACCCCGAGATCCTCGGCGAACATGGCCAGCTCGTTGACGAGCGCGATGTTGACGTGGCGGAAGGTGTTCTCGAGGAGCTTGACGAGCTCGGCCTCCGCGCAGGAGCCGACGGGCACGACGGTCTCGACGAGCGCCCCGTAGAACTCGGCCACGCAGGCCCGCGACTCCTCGTCGATGCCCGAGACGACCTTCGGGGTGTTCTCGAAGGTGAAGCGCGCGTTGCCCGGGTCGATGCGCTCGGGGGAGTAGCCGAGGTGGAAGTCCCGACCGGCCACCAGCCCAGAGCCCTCGAGGATCGGGGCCACGAGCTCCTCGGTGGTGCCGGGGTACGTGGTGCTCTCGAGCACCACGAGCGCGCCGGCCTTGAGCACCCGGCGCAGCTGCTCGGCCGCGCGCTCCACGAACGACAGGTCGGGGGCGCCGTCGGACAGCGGCGTGGGCACGGAGATGACGGCCACGTCGAAGCCCGCGAGGTCCCCGACCGCGTCGGTGGCCGAGTACCCCGCGTCGATCGCGGCCCGCAGCCGCGCGTCGGGCACGTCCTCCACGTAGGAGCGGCCCTCCCGCAGCGCGGCGAGACGGCGGGGGTCGACCTCGTAGCCGGTGACCCGAAAGCCGACCTCGGCGGCCCGCATAGCGACCGGGAGGCCGACGTAGCCCTGGCCGACGACGACGATGTGGGCGCTGCGGTCGCGCAGGCGGCCGAGGAGGTCACTCATGGCCACAAGTCTGCCGCAGCCGCGGACCCGCCGGGACCGAGACGCAGACCCGGACGCCCCGAGCGGAGCGTCACTCCTCGCAGAACCAGGCCTGTCCTACGGAATCCTTCCACAGCAGCGCGTCGGCGAGGTCGGCTCGGTCCATGATCGCGCCCGCCTGGCAGGACAGGTCGGTGCCTGAAGGCAGCCGGAGGTCCACCCAGAGCGGCACCGCCCGGTCCAGGATCACGAACGGCCCACCTCCCTTCACCTTGTGGAAGCGGTTCCCGACCGTGCCGTAGCGCAGCATGCGGGTTCCCTTCGGCGCTTGGACCACGACGTACCCGATACGGGAGCCCAGAGCACTCGAGGCTACGAACTGCGGTACGTCGACCGGGTCTGCGTCGCGGGGTACCGCGGGCAAGCACCGTGCACCATCGGGCCCGTTCGTCCCGGCGATCTTGAGCGCCGGGCGCGTCACGAGGCGCCAGCACGTCGTGTCGACGGATCCCGGGGCCCGCAGCAGCCGCCAGCGAATGCCGGCGGTCGTGCCGCTGCGGACCGTCCGGTAGGGACCGGTCGGGACTACCGCCGAGTAGTCGGGGGGAAACCCTGGTGGTCTCGTGGGTGGTGGGGTGGCCGTAACGGTCGGGGTGGCAGCAGCTCCGGCTGCGGCACTCTGGGCCGGTGTCGCGACCAACGCTGCGCACGCCGCACCAACGGTCGCCATGACGGTGAACACGGTGTGCTTCCAGCGCTCCATGCGGGAATGTTCGCGCACTCGGCGCGCACTCCGGGCGCGGCCCGTTCTGCTGTGGCCGGCGGTAGGGTCGGGGCCCGACGGGAGGAGCGAGACGATGGGTCCGAGGTGTCGAGCGCGTTCTGCGGTGCTGGTGATCGCTGCTGCTGCCGTTCTGGGCGGTCTGCTGGGTGCGTGCTCGGACGGCTCGGAGACGGCTGAGCCGTCCGACGTGACCTACCCGAGCGCATGGTCGGCCGCCAACCGTCAGCGGGTCGAGGAGGTCGCAGGTGAGATCCGCGACGCGCGTACCGCCGCCTGCGCCCAGGTGAACTTCGTCGATCCGTTGAAGCTCGCGCCCGCCGTCCAGCGGTACGGCTGGCGGGCGGTCCCCGGCGCACTCGGCGACTGCAGTTTCGACGAGGATGAGACCATCGAGATCGGGGTGTTCGGTTCCGACTCAGAGCGCGATCGTTTCGTCGAAGAGCGGACGCGCTCCATCTGCCGGCGTGCGGCGGCCGTCCAGGCGTCCGCGCCGCCCTTCGCGTGGGTCCGCGCCCCCGGGGTGACAGTGCAGGCGGACACCCGGTCGGCGGCCCGGCAGGTGGCACGGGCGATCGACGGGCAGGTGGACGTCCGACGCTGCAACCTCAAGGACACGCTCGGCTGGAGTCGCGGAGGTGTGGAGCGCGTGCGCAAGGTCGGCGCCGAGTTCGTCAACGAGGTGCCGTGCGCGGCCCTCGGGCTCATGGACCGTGACCGGTTCGCGCCGGGCGAGTCGGCCGCTCCCGCAGCGGTGGCGTCGTGCTTGCTCATCCGAGAAGGTGGCGGCCTCGGCGTGACGGGCACGGTCCCGGATGATGACGGAGCGCGTACGGTCTACGTCGCTGCCTTCGATCGGCGCTCGCAGACGAGCAGCGCGTTCGCCCGAGCGGTGCTGGACGACGCGGAACTCTGTCGTACGCCGCGCACGCTGGTCATCGGTGATGGCTGGGCCATTGCCGCACCGACCGATGTCGCAGCGGCCGTGGCCACGGCGACGACGGGTCGGGTCGGCCCGTCCTGCGCGCCCTAGGTCTGGGTCTTCCGGCCCACTCGACACCTTGAGTGGCAGTCCGACCACGCTTGGTGAACACTAGCAGTGTTTGGCCGACCGTACTGCGTGGTCATGGTCACGCGGCGTGGAGATGGCCCATTGACGCGGCCACCGCGAGTGGGAATACTGCCCATGACCGCCTCGGCGTACTGGCCGGGCAACGGCAGAGCGATGACAACTAGGGGGGCGCAGGCCATGTGTCCGGGGGGTCTTGGTTTTGTCGAGTCAAGCAAGCCGATGCTGCGGTCGGCGTCGGTCCACCGTCATGACAAGGAGACACTCGTGAACTTCCGATCCCGGATCCTCGGGGCATCGGCGACCCTGGCACTCGCGGTCGGCATGACCGCAGCGCCGGCGTTCGCCGGTTCGCCCGTTTCCACCAACCCGTACGCGCCGTTCAGCGACACCTCCATGGAGGACTACGGCGTGTGTGGCGGCTTCAACATCGGCGCCATCGCCAACTCAACCAAGACCGGCGGTATGAACCTCAACGAGCAGGCGCTCTCGAACTCGATCAAGGGCTACCCGGTGCTGACCTCGAATCTGGCCAAGGTCGGCGAGTGCACCATGGACTCGAAGCTCGGTTCGACGAACGTGGGCTCGCCGCTGGCGACCACTGTCGGTTCCTCGGACATCACGCGTGACGTGGCGAAGTTCGGGACGAAGCTCACGACGGTGGCGGGCGACTGCAACAACTCGGCGGGTGACCAGAACGACCCCGACGAGCGCGCCTTCCACGGCAAGATGAGCTGGACGTTCGCGAACGGCATCGACAAGACCGACGCCTACATCCGCGTGCAGGGCTTCGACTCCACCCCGGTGCTCGGTGCCGAGTTGGTGTGGGTCGTGGGTACCGTCACGAAGGGCGATGCGACCGGTTCGACCGTTTACGGCCAGGTCTGGTTCAACCCGCTCCGGAAGCTGTCCAAGGTGAGCCTTTCGCTCACGGCGTTCCCGTCCGGCGGTCCGGACACCGATGCTGGTGTCAGTGGTCTCCAGCAGACGCTCCGTCCGAACAACGACCTCGTGCTCACCTCGACGCCGGTGCTCTACAAGAACGACCTCGGTGCGGCGACGTTCAGTATCCCGGTGATCCTGCCGGACAACTACCTGGACGCCGACCCGGCGACGCCCAGCACGTGGACGGCTGACGCCGACTCGGACCCGGACGTGTTCCCGGGTGCTGACGGCCTGGTCGGCGACAAGGTCGTCGGGACCGACGATGACCCGACGACGGCGGGCGTTCAGGACTACGACGCTGACAACAACACCTGGAACGTGAAGGTGGCGGCGCCGGGCTACGTCGGCAACCATGCGATCGGTATCGCTTCGGCGGCCGGGTGCGCCCTCGGCGTCGGCTTCGCTGACATCACGACCATTGGGGTCGGTGCCGGCACCTTCGGTGGCGGCAGCCTCATCTTCAACCAGACGACGGCGGGTATCCACTTCCTGCTCTAGTCCGGGAGCGTGACGGGATTGCGTCTGGTGGTCCCGGCCTGCGGGCAGGGACCACCAGACCAACCCGGAAAGCTCGCCGCAGGTCGCGGTCCGA
>JBJTQX010000031.1:0-36771 GCA_046075855.1 Actinomycetes bacterium | reverse complement strand
CGGGACCCAGACGAACATGAACGTCAACGAGGTGATCTCGAACCGGGCCATCGAGATGGCGGGCGGGGAGCTCGGATCCAAGACCCCGGTGCATCCGAACGACGACGTGAACATGTCGCAGTCCTCGAACGACACCTTCCCGACCGCGATGAACATCGCGGCCTACCAGGAGGTCCATGGACGGCTGATCCCGTCGGTGCGAGCCCTGCGCGACGCGCTGGCTGCGAAGTCGGCCGAGTTCGCGGACATCGTCAAGATCGGACGGACCCACCTCCAGGACGCCGTGCCGATGACGCTCGGTCAGGAGTTCAGCGGGTACGTCGCTCAGCTCGACGCGGACCTCGAGCGCATCGAGGCGGTGCTCCCCGGACTCCTGGCACTGGCCATCGGCGGGACGGCCGTGGGGACCGGCATCAACACCCATCCGGAGTTCGCCGACCGGGCCGCGGCCGAGATCGCCCGGCTCACGGGTCTGCCCTTCACCTCGGCCGCCAACAAGTTCGCAGCGCTCGCGGCGCACGACGACCTCGTCTTCGCCCACGGTGCGATCAAGACCCTCGCCGTCTCGCTCATGAAGATCGCGAACGATGTGCGCTGGCTCGGCTCCGGCCCGCGGGCGGGGATCGGCGAGCTCATGCTCCCGGAGAACGAGCCCGGCTCATCGATCATGCCGGGCAAGGTGAACCCCACGCAGTCCGAGGCCATGACGATGGTGTGCGTGCAGGTGCTCGCCAACGACGTCGCGGTGAGCACCGCCGGCTCCATGGGGAACTTCGAGCTCAACGTCTTCAAGCCCGTGATGATCTTCAACTTCCTGCACTCCGTGGACATGCTCACCGATGCGTGCGCCGGGTTCCGGGAGTTCTGCGTCGTCGGCATCGAGCCCAACCGTGAGCAGATCGGTCGGTACGTCGCCGAGTCGCTCATGCTCGTGACCGCGCTCAACCCGGTGATCGGGTACGACAACGCAGCCAAGATCGCCAAGAAGGCTCACCACGAGGGCACGAACCTCAAGGACGCGGCCGTCGCGCTCGGGCTGCTCACGCCGGAGGAGTTCGATCGGTACCTGCGGCCCGAGGAGATGATCGGCCCGAGGTGAGCCGCACGCGCATCGACCTCGCGGGCGCGCACGCCATCGTCACCGGGGGTTCGGCCGGGATCGGCCTGGCCGTGGCCGAGCGACTCGCCGCGAAGGGGGCCCGGGTCTCGCTCATCGCCCGCGATCCGGCCCGCCTCGCGGCGGCGGCGTCCCGCGTGCCCGGGTCGGCCACGGCCTCGGCCGACGTGACGGATCCGGTGGCACTCGGGGCGGCGATCGACCGCCTGGTCGCCGAACGGGGCCCGTGCGATGTGCTCGTCACGAGTGCGGGCTCGGCCCACCCGGGGTACTTCCTCGAACTCGACGACGCGGTGTTCCGCGACCAGATGGAACTCGACTACTTCGGGACCCTGCACGCGATCCGCGCCGTGCTGGGCTCGATGGTGGAGCGCCGGCGCGGCACGGTGGTCGGGATCTCCTCGGACGCCGGGCTCATCGGCGTGTTCGGGTACACCGCGTACGGCGCGACCAAGTTCGCGGTGCGCGGGTTGCTCGACGCGCTCCGGTCCGAGATGCGACCCCACGGTGTGCACGTGCTGTGCGCGTACCCGCCCGACACCGACACACCCGGCTTCGAGGCCGAGAACCGGCTCAAGCCGCCGGAGACCGCCGCGATCTCGGCCGGGATCCGGCTGCGGTCCGCCGACGAGGTCGCCGCCTCGATCGTGGCCGGCATCGAGCGCTCCCGGGTCGTCATCACCACCGACGTGCAGTCCGCACTCCTGGCCCGCGTCGCCGGCCTCCTGCGCCCCGTGTTGGACCGTGTGATGGACCGAGCGGCCGACCGGGCCCGCTGACGCACAGGTCCCGCTCGTCCATCCACGGGGTGTTCCGTGCGCGGGACCGAGCGGGGGGCGTGGTCAAGGTTTCGAAGGTCCCGCTCGTCACGCCACGGGGTATGTCGTGTGATGGACCGAGCGGCCGACCGCGCCCGCTGACGCACAGGTCGCTCGAACGCGGGACCCGCGTTCAGTCGGTGACGGTGGGGAGGGACTGGCCCGGTTCGAGCGGGTGGTGGCAGGCCACGAAGTGGCCGGGTCGGATCTCCCGCATCTCGGGCTCGGTGCTCGCACACTCGTCGGTGGCGAACGGGCAGCGGGTGCGGAACCGGCAGCCGGAGGGCGGCGCGAGCGGGGAGGGGATCTCGCCGCCGACGCCCCCGCGGGACGACGGGTCGACGGTGGGGTCCGGAACCGGGATCGCGCTGAGCAGCGCCGCGGTGTACGGGTGGGTCGGGGTGGCGTAGAGCTCGTCGGGGGAGGCCACCTCGCACAGCTTGCCGAGGTACATGACGGCCACACGGTCGGAGATGTTCTTGACCACTGCGAGGTCGTGGGCGATGAACACGAGGGTCAGGCCGTAGCGGGCCTTCATGTCCTCGAGCAGGTTGAGGATGGACGCCTGCACCGACACGTCGAGGGCCGAGACCGGCTCGTCGCAGATGATGACGGCCGGCTCGGTCGCGACGGCACGGGCGATCGAGATGCGTTGGCACTGCCCGCCCGAGAACTCGTGCGGGCGCCGTCCGATCGCGGCGTCCGGATCGATGCCGACGATCTCGAGCACCTCGCGCACCTTGGCGTCGCGGCTCTCCTCGTCGCCGACCTTCCAGATGTCGAGGCCCTCACGGACGATCCGGCCCACCCGGCGGCGCGGGTTGAGCGAGGAGATCGGGTCCTGGAAGATCATCTGGAGCCGCGGCCGCGTGCGGCGGAGCTCCTCGCCCTTGAGGCGGGTCAGGTCGGTGTCGCCGAAGTGCACCGTCCCGGAGGTCGCCCGGTTGATCTGCATGATCGCCTTGCCGAGCGTCGACTTGCCGCAGCCCGACTCGCCGACGAGGCCGAGGGTCTCGCCCTCCCGGACGTCGATGCTGATCCCGGCGACGGCGCTGACCTTGAGGCCGGTGCGGCCGACGGGGAACTCGACGACGAGGTCCTCGACCCGCAGCAGCGCGCCGTCAGCGGAGAGGTGGGCCTTGCCCGTGCCGGCCATCAGGCCACCTCCGGCTTCTTCGTGATCTCAACCGGGTACCAGCAGCGGAACTGGTGGCCGTGCTCGTCGGGCTCGGACAGGGGCGGGTCCTCGGTCCGGCAGCGGTCCTGGGCGTACGCGCAGCGGGGACTGAACTTGCAGCCCACAGGCGGCGAGATGAGGTTCGGCGGACGACCGCCGATGGTCTGCAGCCGGGTGTGGGAGGGGTCGGCGATCTTCGGGATCGATGCGAGCAGCGCCTCGGTGTACGGGTGGCGCATCGCGGTGAACAGCACCTTCGTCGGAGCCTTCTCGACGATGCGACCGGCGTACATCACCGCGATCTCGTCGGCTCGACCGGCCACCACGCCGAGGTCGTGCGTCACGAGGATCATCGCCATGTACCGCTCGCGCTGCTGGGCCTGGAGCAGGTCGAGGATCTGGGCCTGCACGGTCACGTCGAGTGCGGTGGTGGGCTCGTCGGCGAAGAGCAACTTCGGGCCGCAGGCGATCGCGATCGCGATCATGACCCGCTGGCGCATGCCGCCGGACATCTCGTGCGGGTACTGCTTGAGGCGTCGCTCGGGTTCCGGGATGCCCACCGAGGTGAGCAGCGTGAGTGCGGTCTCGCGGGCGTGGTCCTTCGAGATGTCGAGGTGGCGCCGCAGCATCTCGGTGATCTGGTTGCCGATGCGCATGACCGGGTTGAGCGAGGTCATCGGGTCCTGGAACACCATGGCCATCTGGTCGCCCCAGTAGTCGGCCATGAACTTCGCGTCGGCGTCGAGCAGCTCGACCCCCTCGAAGCGCACCGATCCGGTGCGGATGACGCCGGACTTCGGGAGCAGGCCCATGATGGAGCGGGAGAGCACGGTCTTCCCGGACCCCGACTCGCCGACCACGCCGAGCGTGCGTCCCCGCTCGAGGGTGAACGACACGCCATCGACCGCGCGCACGAGGCCGCGCTCGGTGTCGAACTGCGTGTGCAGGTCGTCGACGACGAGGAGCGGTGCGTTCGGGTCGGCGTTCGTCGTCACAGCGCGGCATCCCGGACGTCGAAGCGGGCCCGGACCACGTCACCGAGGTAGTTGAGTGAGAACACGGTGAGGAAGATCACGAGCGAGGGGAGCAGCACCATGGTGGGCGCCTCCCGGAGGAACGACTGCCCCGCGAAGATCACGTTGCCCCAGGTGGTCACGTCGGGCTTCACCCCGGCACCGACGAGCGAGAGGCTGGCCTCGGCGACGATGGCCACCGCGATGCCGAGCAACGCGATGGAGAGCATCGCCGGCAGCACGTTGGGGAGCACCTCGCGCCACATGGTGCGGATGTGCTTGGCCCCCTGGGCGCGGGCGGCGGTGACGAACTCCCGCTCCGACCAGGTGAGCGCAGAGGCTCGGGTGATGCGGGCGAGGATCGGGATGGAGACGATGCCGAGCGCCAGCGTGACGTTGAACACGGTGCGGCCGAGGAAGGAGACGATGGCGAGCGCGAGGACGAGCTGGGGGAAGGCGAGCAGGATGTCGGTGAGCGCACCGAGGGTTCCGCCGATGCGACCCTTGAAGTACCCGGCGACGAGGCCGAGGATCCCGCCGAGGATGAAGCCGGCGATCACCGCGACGAACGCGATGAACAGGCTGTTGCGGGCGCCCCAGATGACCCGGGCGAACACGTCCCGACCGTTGCCGTCGAGTCCGAAGATGTGGTGGAGGGTCGGGCCCTGCGCGGCCTTGGCCGGGTCGGCGTCGTTGATCGGGTCGGGGATGGGCAGGATCGGGGCCAGGACCGCCGCGAGCAGGAGGAGGGTCATCCAGCCGAGTGCGAGCCACGCACCGACGGTGAGGCCCTTGCGCTTGACCTTGACCGAGCCGGCCTGCACCGCCGCGAAGTGCTGCGTGGTGTGGTCGGTGGGCACGGCGTGGTGACGCTCGTCCGCCGCGAGGGTCTGGACGAGCTCCTCGCCGTGGTCGGGCAGGGCGTCGGGCGCGATCTCGTCAGGCGACTGCTCGTGCATTCCGGATCCGAGGGTCGAGGACCGAGTAGAGGATGTCGATCACGAAGTTGATGATGACGTAGAGGATCGCCACGATGGCCACGTAGGACTGCAGGGCTGGGTACTGCTTGGCGAGGATGGCCTCGGTGATGCGCTTGCCGAGTCCGGGGACGCCGAAGACGTTCTCGACGACGAGGGCCCCACCGATGAGGGCACCGACGTTGAGACCCGCCACCGTGAGCAGGGTGAGGCTCGAGGGGCGCAGCGCGTGCCGCCAGAGGATGCGCCGCGTCGGGATGCCCTTGGCCTTCGCGGTGGTGATGAAGTCCTCCTGGAGCGTGGCGATCATGTCGGACCGCAGCAGGCGCATGTACACCGCGATCTGGCCGACGGTGAGGGCCATCACCGGCATGAGCATGTACCGCCAGTTCTCCAGCGGGTTCAAGGGGAACGGGATGACGTTCGACTGGGTGGGCAGGATCTGCCACTTCGCGCCCACGTAGATCGCGAGCAGCAGCGCCACCACGAAGTTGGGGAGCGCGAGCAGCGCGAACATGGTGGCGTTCGCGGAGCGGTCGTAGCGCGACCCTTTGCGGTACGCGGTGGTCACCCCGAGCGGGATCGCGATGAGCAGGGCCCAGATCTGCGCGTAGACCATGAGTTCGATCGAGACCGGCAGCGACTGCTTCAGCACGGTGTTCACCGACTGCTTCGAGTCGTAGTACTGACCGAAGTCACCCTGCGTGAAGTTCCCCAGCCACTTCCCGTACTGCTGGATGGTGGACTCGTTGAGCCCGAGGTCCGCGCGCAGCTCTGCCTTCTGCTCGGCGGTACCGAACGGGATGATCTTCGAGACGGGGTCGCCCGGCTGCAGCTTGGTGAGCGAGAAGGTCATGAAGGTGACGACGAGCACCACCAGGACGAGCCGGCCGAACTTCAGGGCGAAGGTGCGCAGCACGCGATCAGCCCCTCCACTCGTGTCCGGCTCGTCCCAGTGATCCCGTCGTCCTGATGGTCCCTACTTCTTCTTGGAGAGCCCGAGCAGGGAGTGGAAGCCCACGAGCACGTCGGCGGGCTTGTCCTTGCCGGGTGCGCCCGACGGGTTCGGCAGGTTCGGGCCGAGGACGTTGCTCACGCCCTTGGTCGCGATGAACCAGTCGGTGTACCAGGACCAGTAGTTGTAGACCTTCGACGACATCTGCTTCACGAAGGTCTGGTAGTCGGCCTTCCGAGCGGCCGGGTCGATCTCCGACCGACCGTCGTCGAGCGCCTTGTCGATCACCGGGTCGTTGATCTTGTTGAAGTTCACCGGCGAACCCGAGTGGAACCAGACGTAGAGCGTGTCGGGGTCGGCACCCGGGTAGTTGCGCCACAGGAAGGCGTCGACGTTGCCGCCGATGGCCTGGCTGATGATCTGCGCCTGGTCGACCGGCTGCGGCAGGTTCACCTTGATGCCGACCTTGGCGGCCTGGCGCTTCACCTCGGCGGCGAGCGCCTGGGTGGTCGGGTCGAAGGTGGTCTGCAGGTTGAACTCGAACTTGCCGCCGTGTGCGGCCTTGTAGGCCTTCACGAGCTTCTTGGCCTTGGCGAGGTTCTGCTTCGTCGGGTACCCCGGGTTCTTGACGTAGCCGAGGACCTTCTTGTCGACGACCTGGTTGGCCAGCGTGCCGCCCGGGTTCGAGATGGCGGCGAAGGCGGCCCGGTCCTGACCGAGGGCCAGCGCGAGGCGGGCGTTCTCGTCGTCGAACGGCGGGCGGGTCTCGTTCACCAGCATGTGCGAGATCTCGCGGTAGCCCGCGGGCTCCTTGGTGATCTTCACGCCGGAGAAGCCCGAGGCGGTCTCGTAGTCCTTGCCGCCGCTCGTGTGGATCACGTCGAACTGGCCACCCTGGAGACCGTTGAGGCGCTGGACGGAGTCACCCTGCACCTTCCAGTTGATGCCGTCGGCCTTCGGGAAGCCCTTGCGCCAGTAGCCCTTGTTGCGCACCACCGAGACGTCGCCGGTGGACGGGTCGAAGGACTTGAGCTGGAACGGGCCGGTCCCGATGAGCTTCGTGTCGCAGTCTGCCGAGTTCAGCTGGGCCGGCGCGGCGATGCCGGTGCGGCCGGTGGTCCAGAGGTACCACGGGAAGGCGATCCACGGCTTCTTCATCGTGACCTTCACCGTGAGCGGGTCGAAGATGTCCACCTGGCCCATGTTCGAGAACACGAACTGCAGGAGGATGCCCTCCTTCCACTTGTCCATGTTGAGCTTGAGCGCCGCCGAGTCGAGCGGGGTGCCGTCGTGGAACTTGATCCCCTCACGCAGCGTGATCGTCCACTCGGAGTAGTCGGCGCTGGGGGTCACGCTCTTGGCGAGGTACGGCACCACCCGACCGTCGTTCGTCGGGTAGGTGATCGTGTCGTACATCGACTGCATGATCATGATCCCGGAGATCGCAGCCTGGGTCTTGTACGGGCAGAACTGCGTGGTCTTGCCCTCCACGCCGTAGGTGATCGTCCCGCCGCCGCCGGCCTTGCCGACGGATGCGGCCGGGCGGGCGGCCGCGTGGGCGACCCCACCGGTGCCCACGGTGCCGGCGACGATCGCGATGGTGGTGAGCGCACTCGCAACGACGCTCGAGCGACGTCCAGTGAGTCGGACCTTCCGCACGTTTCCCCCCGTGTGGTCGTGGATGGGGCTGAACCCCGGAATGACGGCGCACGTCCCCGTGCCCGTCGGGCAGCCCGGAGCCTCGGCTCCGGAAGCGCCCGAACCTAGGGAAGTGACCCGTGGTTGTCAAACCCCATCATGCCCTCCGCGCGCCACGCGCGCACGGCAGGTCGGAGGGGCCGCGGCAGCCCGGCGCGGCGCCGATCGGGCATGCGCGACGGGTACCGTCGGCCCGTGCCGAGCGATGCGTTCGACGGGGATCGGGGTCTGCGCGTGAGCGCCACGCTCCTCGTCCCCTGGGACGAGGTCACCGTGCGCGCGACGACCTCGGGAGGGCCGGGGGGTCAGCACGCGAACGTCACGCGGTCGCGGGTCGAGGTGACCTTCGACGTGACCGCCTCGGCTGCGCTCGGACCGCGGCAGCGGGCACGCCTGCTCGACCGCCTCGGCCCGGTGGTGCGGGCCAGCGCGGCCGACACCCGATCGCAGGCCCGCAACCGGGAACTGGCCCTCGGCCGGCTCCGGGAACGGCTGGCCGCCGGCCTCCGTCAGGATCCGCCGCGGCGGCCGACCCGCCCGGGTTCGGCGGCCCGGGCGGCCCGGGTCGACGCCAAGCGGCGCCGCGGTGAGGTGAAGCGGGGCCGGGAGCGGCCCCGCGACGTCGACTGACCGGTCGTCCGGCTCCCCTCGGAGCGTTCGGCGGCGACCCCGGTACCCTGACGGTCATGGAACGCCTCAGCGGGATCGACGCGGCCTTCGTCGCCATGGAGACTCCGGCCGACCACATGCACGTCATGGCGGTCGCCGTGCTCGACCCGAGCGAGCTGCCCGACCGGTTCACCGCCCGCACGGTGCGGCGACTCGTGGAGCAGCGGCTCCACCGCATCCCGGCGTTCCGTCGCCGGCTCGTCGAGGTGCCGTTCAACCTCCACCACCCGCTCTGGGTCGAGGACCCCGACTTCGACCTCGAGTACCACGTGCGTCAGATGGCGGTCATCGCGCCGGGTGGCACCCGCGAGCTCGCGGCCCTCGTCGGGGACATCGCTTCCTGGCCGCTCGACCGGACCCGCCCGCTCTGGCAGTTCTGGGTGGTCGAGGGGCTGGCCGACGGCAACGTCGCCCTCGTCGCGAAGGTCCACCACTCGGCCATCGATGGGGCCGCCGGGGTCGAGGTGCTGGCCCAGCTCGTGGACCTCGAGCCGACGCCCGTGCCCGACGAGCCGGGTGAGCTCGAGCCCTGGCACCCGGACCGGGTGCCGACCGACGTCGAGATGATCCTCGGATCCATCCTGTCGATGGCGCGCCGGCCCGTGCAGATGGCCCGGGCGAGCATCAACCTCGGTCGCGGCCTGGCCCGGCTCGGTCAGCGCGCCCGGGAGGGGGCGATGGCCGGAGCCGCCGCGCCCTTCACCGCGCCGCGCCTCCCGTGGAACGGTGCGATCACGCCCCACCGGCGGGTCGCGTTCTCGACCATCGCGCTCGCCGAGGTCAAGGAGATCAAGGACGCGTTCGGGCTCACCGTGAACGACGTCGTGCTCGGCATCGTGACCGGCGCGCTGCGCCTCTACCTCGAGACGCGCGAGGAACTGCCGGACCGACCGCTCGTCGCCGTGGTGCCGACGAACGTGCGGGACGAGCGCACCCGCGGGGTGGTCGGCAACGTGGTCTCGGCGATGTTCGCGTCGTTGCCCGCCGAGGAGGCCGACCCGGTGCAGCGGCTGTCGGTCGTGGCCGAGTCGATGGTCCGGGCCAAGCAGACCCAGCGCGACCTCGGCGGCACCATCCTCGGAGAGTGGGCGGAGGTCGCGACGGCCCCGCTGCTCTCGAACGGCATCCGCATCTACCGGCGGCTCGCCGATCGGATGCGACCCATCCACAACCTCGTGGTCTCGAACGTCCCGGGTCCGCCGGTGCCGATCTACCTGGCCGGCGCCCGCGTCGTGAGCCTCGTGCCGATGGGTCCGGTGTTCGACGGCGCCGGGCTCAACGTCACGGTGCTGTCGTACGAGGACCGGGTCGACGTCGGCTTCATGGCCTGCCGCGAGACGGTGCCCGGGCTCTGGGGCATGGCCGAGTCCGTGCCGAGGGCGACCGAGGAACTGCTCGCCGCAGCGCGGGCGGTCCGGGCCGAGCACCCGTCGGCGGGGGGCGCGATCGACCTCACCGGCGCGGCCGACGACCCGGCGGGGGTCACCGACCCCGGCCGCGCCGCCGGCTGAGCGAACGGCCGACCGGCTACCGCAGGGTCTGCGTGTAGGTCGCCGTCACCGCCGGCCCGAAGGCCTGCGCGGCTCGGGTGTTGAGGCCGATCGGTCGTCGGTCGATCCCGAAGGCGAAGCGGAACAGCGCGGTCGTGAAGTGCCGGGTCACCGGCCAGGTGACCCGCGGGGCCAGCGCCGGCGGCTTGCACCCGTCCTCGCCGAGGCGGGCGAGGTTCTCGGGCACCGGGAGCCCGCCCTGCCGGGCGAGCGCCACCACGCCCCCTCCGCCAGCGCCGATCGCGCAGATGTCGCTGAAGGCGGTGAGGTGCCCCGAGCCGTCGATCCACACGCCGCGCTTCGGGGCGATCACGCCGTCGTAGTACGTCTGGATCCCGGCGATCGGGATGACCCCGTCCTGCTGGCCCGCGATGTACACGTTGGGGAGGGCCGGCGGGGTGAGCGGCGGGATGGTCTGGCCCATGCGGGTGCCGCCCGACCCGGCACCGGCGAGCGGGACGTACCCTGCGACCTCGTCGCTGCGTTCGGTCGCCACCTCGATGGTGCCGCGCGCGCCGGCCGAGTGACCGGTCACCCCGACCTTGCCGCGTCGAACGTGGCCCGAGAGCACGCCGCGCTCGGCCGCGCTGGCCGCGCGCACCGCGGCCACCGTCTCGTCGAACACCTGCAGGCCGGGCTTCGGGGTCGCGGGTGCACCCCCGAGCTGCGCGGCGAGGCCGCGCTCGAGGAAGTCGGGGGACGCGACCACGAAGCCCCAGGTCGCGAGGTGGGTGGTGAGGAAGGTGGACTGGTCGCGGTAACCGCCGAAGCCGTGCTCGAACACGACGAGCGGGAAGCGCCCCTTCGCGCCGGGCACGCCCCGGTACGCGTCGGTACGGAACGGCGGGTTGATGCCCTTGCCGACGAGGAGGTCCTTGATGGCCTCGGGCAGCCAGTCGCTGATGTAGTAGTCGGCCTTGCGCTTGCCGCGGACCGAGTCCTTCGTGGCGGGGTACCAGACCTCGACCTCGCGGTCGTCGAGCTGCAGGGTGGTCACCCCCGCGGCGTAGGGGCCCGCCTTCGCGTACGGAGCCCGCTTGGCCACCTGCGCCGGGGTGGCCCCGGCGGGTGCGGCGACGGCGAGCGTCGCGGCGAGGGTGACGGCGGTGGCGACGACGGAGCGGGTCAGCGTCCTGCGGTGCACGGTTCCTCCCGGGAGCGGCGTTCGGCGGGAGGTTACCGATCTGCGCCCGTCAGAGCGGGAGCGAGGTCTCGGCGGTGCCCGGGGCCGCGCCGCGCCGGGTGAACCACTCCGTGCCGAAGGCCATCGCGTACACGTCGTCCGGCATGGCGAGGAAGAACGAGTCGGCCGGGATCTGGCTCGGGTGCGCGGCCATGGCCGCCCGCTTGCGGTCGAGCGCCGCCCGGATGTCGACCCTCGTGGTGATGAGGTGGCTCGGGACGCCCAGATCGAGATCGTCCGGATCCTCGGGCAGCGGGCTGTCATCGCCGAGCTCCGCGGGGCGAGCGCGCATGAGGGCGATGAGGTGGTCTCGGTCGATCGTCGCCTCGTAGACGTGCGGGGTCCCGGCGAGCTCGGCCGCCCGCACGCCGACCCGGTGGACCTGGATGTGGTCGGGGTGGCCGTAGCCCCCGTGCGCGTCGTAGACCGTGAGCACGTCGGCCGACTCCTCGCGGAGGAGGTCGGCGAGGGCGTGGGCCGCCGCCTCGACGTCAGCCGCCGCGAAGCAGTCGGGGTGGTCGTTGCTCGCCTCCCCGGCCATGCCGGAGTCCCGGTAGCCGAGGAACTCGAGCCGGTGCACGCCGATGGCCTCGGCGGCGCGGGCGACCTCCTCGCTGCGGTGCTCGCCGAGCGATCGACCATCGGGCACCGAGCCCGGCGCGGCCTCGCCCTCCTCGCCGCGGGTGGCCACGACGAGCACGACGCGGTGGCCGGCCTCGGCGGCGAGGGCCATCGTGCCGGCGGTCGTCATCGCCTCGTCGTCGGGGTGGGCGTGGAAGCAGACGAGGGTGGACATCGGGCCATGTTCGCACGCGGACCCGCGGCGTGCCGCGTCCGCCACGACCCGGGGCCGGCCTGCAGGTGACGGGTACGCTCCCGGCTCGTCCACGGGTCGCCAGCGAGGGGGGAGCACGGTTGTCGCAGGTGCGGTTCGACGAACTCGCGGTCGGCGACGTGTCGGCGCCGCTCGTCGTCGACGGCCTCTCGCGCACCGACTTCGTGCGGTACGCCGGTGCCTCCTGCGACTACAACCCGATGCACCACGACGACACGGTGGCGACCCGGTTCGGGAACCCGTCGGTCTTCGGTCACGGCATGCTCACCGCGGGCATCACCGCCCGGGTGGTCGTGGGCTGGTTCGGCCCGGAGGCGCTGCGCCGCTACGACGTGCGCTTCGCCCGCCAGGTCTGGCCGGGCGAGGTGCTCACCGCCACCGCCGAGATCACCGCGCTCCACCCCGACGAACGGCTGGTCGACCTCGCCCTGCGGGTCGTGAACGCCGAGGGCGAGGAGAAGCTCACCGGGACCGCGACCGCCGCGGTGCCCGCCTGAACCCCGGGCCGAGGGCCCGCCACACATGAGGAGCCACACATGGGTCTGCTGGATGGACGCGTCGCCGTCGTCACCGGATCGGGTCGCGGCATCGGCCGCGAGTTCGCGCTCTCGATGGCCCGTGAGGGTGCGAGCGTCGTCATCAACGACGTGGGGGTGAGCCTCGACGGGCAGGGCACCGAGGACGACCCGGCCGCCCAGACCTGCCGGGAGATCGAAGCCATGGGCGGGCGGGCCGTGCCCTCCTACGACTCGGTGGCCGACTTCGACGCGGCCAAGCGCATCATCGACACGGCGGTCGACGCGTTCGGCCGGATCGACATCCTCGTGAACAACGCGGGCATCGTGCGCGACCGCTCGCTGCTCAAGATGGACGCCGAGGACTACGACGCCGTGGTGAAGGTGCACCAGTACGGCACGTTCAACTGCGCCCGCCACGCGGCCGAGCGCATGAAGGAGCAGGGCTACGGCCGTATCATCAACGTCACCTCGCAGGCCGGTCTGCGCGGCAACTTCGGCCAGACCAACTACGGCTCGGCCAAGGCCGCGATCATGGGCATGACCTTCATCTGGGCGATCGAGCTCGGCCGGTACGGCATCACGGTGAACGCGATGTCGCCCGCCGGCGCGACCCGGATGACCGAGGCGCTCTTCGCCCGCACCGGCGAGGCCCCGCCGCCCGAGGCGAACCCGGCGCTCAACGCACCGATGGTCACCTGGCTCGCATCCGAGGAGGCCGGCCACGTGAACGGCCAGATCCTCGGGCGCACCGACTTCGCCTACACGATCTACCGGCACCCGCTGCAGATCGGGTACATGTACCGCGAGGGCGGCTGGGACGTGCAGGGCGTGTCCGAGAACTTCAACAAGATCTTCGCCCAGCAGCTGCAGCACGTCGGCATGGCGATGCCCGGTGCCATGGAGTTCAAGAAGTAGGGCCGTCCCGGGGTCGCACGGAACCGGTCGGTCCCGTGCGGTCCTCGTGGGGGAGACTCGCGGCGTGACGGCAGCGGAGGGCACGGCGCGCGATGGGGTGATGGCCCCGGCCCGACGGGCGAACTCGGTCGGCCTCGTCCTCGTCATCACGCTCGTCGGCTTCGAGGTGATGGCCATCGCCACGGTGATGCCGCGGGTGAGCCGCGACCTGCGCGGCATCGGGCTGTACGGCTGGGTGTTCAGCGCGTTCCTGCTCACCTCGTTGCTCGGCATCGTGCTCGCAGGCCGGCTCGCCGACCGTCACGGTCCGGCCCGGCCGTTCCTGCTCGGGCTCCTCCTGTTCTCCGCGGGGCTGGTGCTCGGGGGCCTCGCCCCGTCGATGCCGGTGCTCGTGCTCGGACGGGCGGTGCAGGGGCTCGGCGCCGGTGCCATCCCGACCGTCGTCTACGTGGTCATCGGCCGGGCCTACCCGCCTGCGCTCCAGCCCCGGATGTTCGCGGTGCTGTCGAGCGCGTGGGTGCTCCCCGCGCTCATCGGACCGGCGCTCGCTGCGCTCATCACGGCCGCGCTCGGCTGGCGGTGGGTGTTCCTCGCCCTGCTGCCGGTGGTCGCCGGGGCCGGCGCGCTCGCGCTGCGCTCGATCCGCCTGCTGCGTCCCGTCGAGAGCGCCTCGAGTGCCGACCGCGCGAGCGCCACGGACGCGGTCCGCGTGGCCCTCGGGACGGGGCTCCTCCTCGGTGGGCTCACCGCACCCGGCCCGGTGCCGCTGCTCGCTCTCGTCGCGGTCGGGATCACGATCGGCGTGCGGCCGCTGCGCCGACTCGTTCCACCCGGCACGTTGCGCGGTCGCCCCGGCCCGCCGGCCGCGGTGCTGGCGCGCGGGCTGCTCACCTTCGCGTTCTTCGGTACCGACGCGTTCGTGACCCTCGCGGTCCAGGACGTCCGCGGCGCCGGGGTCGCGCTCGGCGGGGTCGCGTTGGCGGCGGGCGGCGTCGCGTGGACCACCGGTTCATGGACCCAACAGCACGCGATCCACCGGGTCGGCCCAGCCCGGCTCGTGCAGACCGGGTTCGTCGTGGTCGCGCTCGGGATCGGGCTGTTCTCGATCGCGATCCTCCCGACCGTCCCGACCGCGACGTTCGTCGTGGCCTGGGCGGTCGCGGGGTTCGGGATCGGCCTGGCCTACGCGCCGATCTCGATCGTCGTGCTCGATGCCGCCGAACGCGGGCAGGAGGGACGGGCCAGCACCGCGGTCCAGCTCACCGACCTGCTCGGGTGTGCGATCGGCATCGGGATCGGCGGCGCGCTCGTCGCCTGGGGTGAGCGGGCCGGGTGGGACCCGGCCCGGGCCCTCCACCTCGGCGCGGGGATCGACATCCTCGTGGCCTGCGGCGGCGCGCTGCTCGCCGTGCGCCTGCGCCGGCCCGGCGCGACGAGCGGTACCGTCGCCGGGGGAGCGACGGCCATGCCGGGCCCGTCGTCCGCAGCGACCGGAGGCGCGACGTGAGGGGCATCGGGCTGGACCACGTGGTCCTCGTCGTGGACGATGTCGAGCGGTCGGTGGCCTGGTACACCGAGCGCCTCGGCCTCGAGCCGCTCCGGCTCGAGGAGTGGCGCCGCGGGGAGGTGCCCTTCGTCTCGCTGCGGGTGGATGCCGGGACCATCGTCGACCTCGTCGCCGGCGCCCGGGACGGCACGAACGTCGACCACCTCTGCCTGCTCGTGGAGGGTGCCGACCTGCACGCAGCCGCGCGGGATCCGCACCTCGGCGCGGAGGGTGCGCCGATGCAGCTCTACGGGGCGCGCGGGGTGGGCTGGGCCCTGTACGTGCGCGACCCCGACGGCAACCGGATCGAGCTGCGCCACTACGGCGAGGAACCGGGCGCGCCCGCCTAGAGGAAGCGGCGGATGAGCTTCTGCTTCTGCTCGGTGTAGGGCGGGTACGCGATCGGCGGGTCGAGCCGCGTCGGCTTGCGCAGGACGCTCTTGCGGTGGCTGAAGGTCTCGAACGTCGATCGTCCGTGGTAGGCGCCCTGCCCGCTCTCACCCACGCCGCCGAACGGCAACGTCGGCGGTACGAGGTGGTACAGCGTCGCGTTCACGCAGACCCCACCCGACGAGGTCTCGGCGAGGATCCGGTCGGTGACCGCCCCGCGCTCCGCGAAGATGTAGAGGGCGAGCGGCTTGTCGCGGTCGTTGATGAAGCGGATGGCCTCGTCGACCCCGTCGACCCCGAGGATCGGCAGGACGGGTCCGAAGATCTCCTCCTGCATGATCCGGGCCGACGGGTCGACCCCGAGGAGCGCGCAGGGCTCGATGTAGCGGGACGCCTCGTCATGTCGCCCGCCGAAGGCCGGGGTGCCGGCACCGGCGCCATCGGCGAGGGCGCGGATCCGGGCGAAGTGCCGGCCGTTCACGATGCGGCCGAAGTCGGGGCTCGTGCTCGGGTCGTCGCCGAAGAACCCGTGCACCGCGGCCCGGAGATGCTCGACGAAGGCGGCCTCGACCGATCGGTCCACCAGCACGTAGTCCGGCGCGATGCAGGTCTGGCCGGAGTTGAGGAACTTGCCCCACGCGATGCGGCGGGCCGCCACCGCGAGGTTCGCCGACGCGTCGACGTAGGTCGGGCTCTTGCCGCCGAGCTCGAGGGTCACCGGCGTGAGGTGCTTGGCCGCCGCGCCCATCACGACCCGTCCGATCGTGCCGTTGCCCGTGTAGAAGATGTGGTCCCACCGCTGCTCGAGGAGCGCGGAGGTCTCGGGGACCGCGCCTTCGACCACGCGCACGGCATCCCGGTCGAGGTACTGCGGGACGATCCGAGCCAGGGTGGCCGAGACCGTGGGGGAGACCTCGGAGGGCTTGAGCACCGCGCAGTTGCCGGCCGCGATGGCACCGACGAGCGGGGCGAGCAGCAGCTGCACCGGGTAGTTCCAGGGCCCGATGATGAGGACGACGCCGAGCGGGTCGCGGTGGATCCGGGCCCGGCCGGGCTGCTGCTTCACGGGGATGCCGACCCGCTCCGGGCGCATCCAGCGTCGGAGGTGCTTGAGCGTCACGTCGACCTCGGCCCGCACGAACGCGATCTCCGTGAGGAACGCCTCGATGGCGGGCTTGCCGAGGTCGGTGCGCAGCGCCTCGAGCAGCGGCTCCTCCTGCTCGGCGAGCATGCGGTGCAGGGCCCGCAGCTGCGCGGTGCGCCACGCGGCGTCACGGGTGCGGCCGGTCGCGAACGTCGTGCGCAGGGATTCGACGAGCGCCGGGGCGTCGAGGTCCGGCGTGGCCGGGTTCACGGGCGGGGTCGCGGTGGCGGTCATCGGGCGCTCCTCGGGGTCGGTTCGCCCGCATCGTACGGCCCGCGCGCCGCAGGTGGCCCGGTCAGCAGTGTTCGAGGAGGGGCAGCAGGTCCGCCGCCACGGTGACGCCCCGCCCGCGGGGATCGTCGTGGGGACAGGTGGAGTCCGGCCAGTGGCCCTCCCGACGCAGGTACATCGGCGTCATCCCGGCCGCGAGCGGGCCCTCCACGTCCGGACCCCAGGTGTCGCCGACGAAGACCACCTCCTCGGGCTCCAACCCGGCCTGCTCGAGCGTGGTCCGGTAGATGCGGGGGTGGGGCTTGCGCGCGCCGACCCAGGCCGAGGAGACGACCACGTCGAGCGCGTCGCTGAGGCCCGCCTCGGCGATGGCCTCGTGGAGGTCCCAGTCCCAGTTCGAGCAGACGACGATCCGCAGGCCGGCGCCCCGCAGCGCGGCGAGCACCCCGGGGACCTCGTCGTAGGCCTCGATCACCCGGGAGGCCGCGCCGGCCCGCAGCTTCTCGGCGATCGCCTCGTGCTCGTCCGGGTGCACGTCGGACTCGGTGAGCATGGCGAAGGTGCGTTCCCGCTGCCAGGCCACGTAGTGGTCGCGGCTGCGGGACTGCTCGTCGTGCTCGAGCCCGTCGAGCCCGTCGTTGAACCACCGGTCCCGGGCGGCCGGGTCGAGGGTGTACCCGTGCTCGGCCAGCGCCTCCTCCACCGAGAACCAGCGGGTGGCCCGGGCCAGCGTGCCGTAGAAGTCGAGGAGCACCCCGCGGATGCGGGGGCCGGGGGCGGTCGGCGGCAGGTGGTCCATCACCGGATGGTGCCAGACCGGCGGGACACCCCGGGCCGCCGAACGCCCGCTCCGGGCGGTGATCCGACTCCCTACCTACGAGTAGGTAGGGTGGCGTGATGCGCCGCTACCCCAAGCCCTCGACGATCGTCCGCACCCCGGAGGAGCACGTGAACTGGCCGGCCTCGGTCCCGTTCCTCCTCGTGCACCTCCTGCCGCTCCTCGTCGTGTTCACGGGGATCTCGACCACCGCGATCGTGCTGTTCTGCGTGACCTACTTCGGGCGGATGTTCCTCATCACCGCGGGGTACCACCGCTACTTCGCGCACCGCGCGTACCGGATGGGCCGCGTGCCGCAGTTCCTCATGGCGTTCGGAGCCGAGACCTCGGCGCAGAAGGGCGTGCTCTGGTGGGCCTCCCACCACCGCAACCACCACCAGTTCGCGGACACCGAACGCGACCTCCACTCGCCGCGCAAGGGGTTCTGGTGGAGCCACGTCGGCTGGATCCTCTGCGATCGGTACAAGGCGTACGACCCCGATCGCATCCGCGACTTCGGGCGGTTCCCGGAGCTCGTCTTCATCGACCGGCACGACTGGATCGCGCCGTGGACCCTCGGCCTCCTCTGCTTCGCGATCGGCGGCTGGAGCGGCCTCGTGGTCGGGTTCTTCGCGTCCACCGTGCTGCTGTGGCACACCACGTTCCTCGTGAACTCGGCGGCCCACGTGTTCGGGCGTCGCCGCTACGACACCTCCGACACGAGCCGCAACTCGCTCTTCATCGCCCTGCTCACCGGCGGGGAGGGGTGGCACAACAACCACCACCACTACCAGGCGAGCGCTCGGCAGGGGTTCTTCTGGTGGGAGATCGACACGACCTACTACGGCCTCAAGGTGATGTCGTGGCTCGGCATCGTGAAGGATCTGCGGACGCCACCCGACCGGGTGCGACGGCCGGAGCGCGAGTCCGACTCGGCGCTCGAGTCCGTCTGAACGACCGATCGCCGGCCGCGCACCGCGCCCCCGAGCGCGAGAACGCGTTCCCCATCCGCGGAACGCGCGTGTTGCGCATGCGGGATTCGTGGCGTTACCCGTCGGTCACTCGCACCCTACGCAGCGGTAACGCAACACGCACCGTGAGAGTTGGTGAAGGTTTGGCAAAGTCGGAACCGGGGGTTGATCCGCGGCGTTGAATGCGCACAGCGGAGCCCGACGGGGGAGCCGCACGGTGAGTGGGGGGACTCCGTGAGGACCATGCACCCGAGCAGCAGCACGAGGGGGGCGATCGCCGGCGACGGCGAGCCCTCGGATACCGCACCCGCGACGACGGGGCGCCCTGCGCACCCGTCGGTGCCGGGCTTCACGTCCGGGGAGGCGGCCGTCGACGATGGCCCGCTCGCCCCGGCGATCCAGGCGATCAACTCCGGTGCATCCGGCCGGACGCCCGTCGAGCTGCTCGAGGCGCAGCTCGCCACCGCCATGGACCAGCTCTCGGTGGCCCGGGAACGCCTCGTGCGCTCCCGTCACCGGGTGGCCCAGCTCCAGCAGGTCGTCGGGCAGCTGGAGCACTTCGTCTCGACCGCCCACCGGCACCGCCGGTACGGCGCAGCCTGAGGGCGGGCGAGGCGTCAGGCCCCGAGCCGGAGCGGAGCTGCCAACGTACCGGCGATGACGCCGGACGCGAGGCGCTCCACCGGCCCGGCCGGGGCGATGGTCGCGAACCTCGCGACCGCCTCCTCGAGGAACACCCTCGCCTCGAGCCGCGCGAGCACCGCGCCGAGGCAGAAGTGCTCGCCGAAGCCGAGGGCCACGTGCGGGTTCGGTTCCCGCGTCGTGTCGAAGCGATCCGCGGTCGGTCCGAACACCGACTCGTCGCGGTTGGCCGACGCGTAGAGCAGCAGCACGGGCTCGCCGGCCCGGATGGTCTCGTCGTGCACCTCGACGTCGCGGGTCGCCGTGCGCAGGAACGAGGTCACCGGCGTGGTCCAACGCAGGGCCTCCTCGACCGCGAGGGGGATGCGTTCGGGGTGGGAGCGCAGAGCCGCCCACTGGTCGGGGTGCTGGCTGAGCGCGACGAGCGCGCCGCTCACGAGGTTGCGGGTCGTCTCGTTGCCCGCCACGAGCAGCTGGCCGTAGAACATCATGAGCTCGCCGTCGTCGAGCCCGGTGCCGTCGACCTCAGCCGTGCACAGCAGGGACACGAGGTCGTCGCGCGGGTCTCGGCGGCGTTCGGCGACGAGGTCGAGGAAGTACGTGGCCATCTCGACGAGCGCCGCCTCGCTCTCGGGGGAGATGCCCTCCGCAGCGGCGATCATGAGGTCGGTCCACCGACCGAGCCGGGGCCAGTCCTCGCCGGGAACGCCGAGGAGGTCCGCGATGACGAGCAACGGGAAGGGCACGGCGAGGGTCGGGACCACGTCGGTGACCTCGTCGGTTGCGACCGTGTCGAGCAGGGCCCGGGCGCGGGCCCGGACGTCGGCCTCGAGCGTGCGGATGCGCGAGGTCGAGAACCCGGGGTTCACGAGACGGCGGTACCGAGCGTGCTCCGGTGGGTCCACGTACAGCAGGGCCCCGGGGATCTCCGGGAGGTCGCGGGTGACGTCCATGAGCAGGACCCCCTGCGAGGAGCAGAAGGTCTCCGGATCGCGGGAGATGCGGACCACGTCGGCGTGGTGGCTGGCGATCCAGCAACCCGGGTCGGGCAGCCAGGCCAGGGGCGCCTCGGCCCGCAGGCGCGCGTAGTGGGGGAACGGGTCGCCCGCGTAGAACTCGGGGTCGGCGCTCGGGGCGACGAGCGACGGATCGACGGATCGGCCACGGGTCATGCGGGCATCCTCGCAGACCGGCCCGGGCGGAGTGCACGGCCGGGCCGGGTAACCTCCGAGATCCCCGCCGCGTGCGGCGAGGGCACGGTGGTGTAGCCGAGTGGTTCAGGCAAGGGTCTGCAAAACCCTGGACGCGGGTTCAATTCCCGCCACCACCTCGAGACGGTCGGGCGCCGATGCGCCGGGTCAGCGCGAGAGGATCTCGTGGACCTGCTGCGCGCGTCCGGCGTGGATGGTCTCCTCCCGGCCGTTGAGGCGCAGCAGCCGCGCCACCTCCGGGTCGTCCTCCCGGTCGGCCCAGCGCTGGAAGCCGGCATCGCCGGAGATCTCGCCCTGCACGACGGCGAGGAAGAAGGCGGCGTCGACCGTGTCGGGGAGCGGGATCGCGAGGATCTCCTCGTGCTCGGCGGTCGGCGTCCACTCGGTGCCGGTGCGCAGGGACAGCACCTTGGCGATGCGGCGGGCGTGCCCGCGCTCCTCGACGCCGTTGCGGCGGAGCAGCTCCTTGGCCTCCGGGTCGTCGACCCGATCGGCGAGCCCCTGGTAGAGGACCTCGCCGCTCACCTCGAGGCGGTAGACGAGCTCGAGCGTCGGGACGTCGAGCGTCTCGGCGGCGGCCACCGCGGCGCTGGCGGAGAGGAAGTCGTGCTCGGACATGGTCGGGACCCCCGGTTCGGCGTCCCGGCAGGGTACCCACCGGGTCGCAGTTGCCTGCGAAGGTGCGGAACGACAAGAATGCCACGCAGCGTGATCGATCGGACTGGGAGGTCCACCGTGCGTAGCAACCGCCTCATGGCAACCCTGCTCACCGCGGCCGCCGTGGCGTCGCTCGGCGGCCTCACCGTGGCGAACGCGACCTCGTCGGGTTCGGGGTCGGCCGGTTCGGTGGCCGAGACCGACGAGTCGACGACGTCGACGACCGTCGAGGGCGCGGACGACGCCACGACCACGTCCACGACGGTCGATGGCTCCGACGACACGACGACCACGACCGTGGCCGACGAGCCGACGCACGGTGACGAGGTCTCGGCCTTCGCCCGCGGCTCGGAACTCGAGGGGCGCGAGAAGGGCGAGGCCATCTCGGCGCTCGCCAGCCGGGGCCGGGCCCGCAGCGGCGGGACGACGACCTCGTCGAGCACGACGAGCAGCACGACCTCGTCGACCACCTCGACCACCTCGACGTCCACCACCTCGACGACGGTCGGGCCGACCGAGGGCTGACGCCGCGCCGCGGCACCCGCGGCCGGGTCAGGTGCCGTCGATCACGAGGGTGCGTCCGCCGTCGGCGAGGCGCAGGGTGATCTCGCCGGCGAGCAGGCGGTGCACGAGGTCGCCGACCACCTGGGCCCGCCATCCATCGTCGAGCCGCCCCGGACGTCCGGCGACGATCGCGGTGATGTCGGCCCGAGCCGCCACCATGGCCGGGTCGAGGTCGAGCCCGCGGGCCCGCTGAGCCACGAGCGCCCCGGCGAGGGTGATCGCGGCGCCGAGCCCGCGGTCGTCGGGTTCGTCGGGCGCCACGACGAGGGCCTCGGGCGGCATGGCCAGACCCTCCGCCACTGCGTCGAGGATGGCCTGCACGCTCCGGGCATCGCTCGGCACGCCTCGGCAGCCGTCGAGGTCGGCCTTCGAGCGGGGCATGCGCGCGATGACGCTGTCGAGTCCGAGGTCGCCGATGACGTTGCGCGGTGGGATGTTGCGGCTGCGTGCGGTCTGCTCCCGCCACGCGCACACGCACTGCGCGACCCGGGCCCGATCGCCGCGCAGCGAACGGGCGCCGCGCACCCGCCACCAGGCCCGGGTCGGGTCGGCCGGGGTGGGCGGGACCCGTGACGCCTCGCACTCGTCGAGGGCCCAGCCCCACCGCTCCTCACCGACCGCCTCGCGGAGCTGATCGGTGAGATCGTGGAGGTGCGCGACGTCGAGTGCGGCGTACCGGCGGGCCGACTCGCGCAGGGGGCGCGCGGTCCAGTCGGTGAGCCGGTCACCCTTCTCGAGCGTGACCCCGAGGTGGCGTTTGCACAGCGTGAGCAGCGACTGGTTACCCGCACCCGCGAACGCCGCGGCGATCTGCGTGTCGATGAGCCGGGCGGGCGCGCAGCCCGCCTCGCGAACGAGGATCTCGAGATCCTGGCGCGCCGCGTGGGCGAGCATCGTCCCGGGTCCCTCGAGCAGCGGGCGGAGTCGGGTCACGTCGCAGGCGAGCGGATCGATGAGCCAGATGCGCTGCCCGTCCGAGAGCTGCACGAGCGCGAGGGTGGGGTAGTAGGTGCGCTCCCCCTGGAACTCGGTGTCGAGCGCGTACCGGTCCGCCGCGAGCAGCGCAGCGACGGCGTCGTCGAGCGCCGCGTCCTCGTCGACCCAGATGGGTTCGATCGGCGCAGCGGAGTCGGGCACGGTGCGCACCGTAATGGGCGCGGCGCCGGTCGGCCGGCGCCGGTCGGGATCCTCGGGGTGCGCCGGACCCGGTGGTACGTTGCGCGCCGTTCCCGCGAGTCCGCGTCACGGAAAGTAGGCAGCCATGACAGGTGTCGAGATCGACTTCTTCAGCACGGGTCCGGGCGGAGGCCTCGAGTACCTCGCGCGCTATGCCCACGTGCTGTTCGGCGTGGCGTGGATCGGGCTCCTCTACTACTTCAACTTCGTGCAGGTGCCGGCCTTCGCGGAGATGGAGGCTGCGGCCCGCAACAACGCGATCGACAAGCTGGCGAGCCGGGCGCTCTGGTGGTTCCGCTGGGCGGCCGTGGCCACGGTGGTCACCGGCATCCTCATCCTCGCGGCCCAGGAGAACCTGTCCGGCGGTGAGTACTTCAAGTCGCCGGCGGGCATCTCCATCGCGACCGGCATCCTGCTCGCCCTCACCATGTTCGTGAACGTGTGGGGCATCATCTGGCGCAACCAGAAGGTCGTCATCGCCAACGCCCGCAACGTGCAGGCCGGTGGCGAGGCCGACCCGACCGCTGCAGGTGCGGGTCGCCGGGCGCTCCTCGCCTCGCGGCAGAACGCGATCTACTCGCTGCCGATGCTCGCCTTCATGGTGGGGACGAGCCACTTCGGGGCCACGGGCGCGGCCGACGGTGGGCAGCGTGCCGTGTACTGGGCGGTGACCGCGCTCATCTGGATCCTGTTCGAACTCAACGCGCTCGGCGTGTTCGGCAAGGACCCGGGGGGAACGCGGGTGGTCTACGACACCCACCGCAACGCGATCATCACGGGCACCGTGTACCTCGTGGTCCAGCTCGGGCTCTACAAGTTCCTGCTGGGCTGAGGCCCAGCACCAGCACGAACCGCGAGGGCGCCCGATGGGGTGCCCTCGTCGCGTCTAGCGCAGGCGCCACTCGATGCGCTGGCCCGACGCGAACGCCCGTTGGCCCTCGGCGAGCGACTCCTGGTTGGTGCCGAGCCCGACGTAGGCGTACCCGAGCCGGAGCGCCTGCCGTGCCCCCATCTCGCGTGCGGCCCACAGGGCCCGCACGGTGCCCTGCACCGCGAGCGCGGGCTGCGAGGCGATCGCCCGGGCCGCCCAGTCCGCGCGGTCGTGGAGCTCGGCGCCCGGGACGACCTCGCTCACGAGGCCGATCTGGTGGGCCCGCTGGGCCGAGAGCCGTTCGTGGTTGCCGAGCAGCGACATGCGCATGATGTCCCCGAACGGCGTGATGCCGGCGAGGTGCATCGGCTCGAACGACGCGGTCATGCCGTAGGTCACGTGCGGGTCGAAGAAGGTCGCGTGGTCGGCGGCGATGATGAAGTCGACCTCGCCGAGCATGTAGAACGCGCCGCCGCAGGCCATGCCGTTCACCGCGGCGATGACCGGCTTCCAGAGGTCGCAGGACTTCGGGCCGAGACGGTCGCCCGGATCGTTGAACATGAACGGGGTCTCGTCGCCCGCGCCGACGATGTCCTCGATGTCGGTGATCTCGGCCCGGTCGTCGCCCATGGCCTCCATCCGGTCGATGCCGGTGCAGAACGCCCGATCGCCCGCGCCGGTCAGCACGACGCAGCGCACCGCATCGTGGCGGCGCAGCGCCCGCCAGAGGCCGTGCAGCTCGCGCTGCATCTGCAGGTTGAACGAGTTGAGGCTCTCCGGCCGGTTCAGCGTCACCCACGCGACCCCGTCGGTCTCGGTGTAGGTGATGGTCTCGAACTCGGTCTGCACGGTGGCCACCTCCCGCTCGCCCGGCGGTCGGGCGGCCGCAGGGGAGTGTACGGGCGCCCGCCCGCATCGGGTGCCTACCAGCCGCGGAACTCGGGGTCCCGCCGCTCGCCCATGGCTGCGGTGCGCTCGGCGTTGTCGGCGGTGCCGAGGTTGAGCTCCACGTAGAGCCCCTCCTGCTCGAGCACGGTGTGCCGCGGGTTCTCGACGGCCGAGTGCAGCAGGTGCTTGGCCCAGCCGAGGACCTTGGTCGGGCGAGCGGCGAGGCGCGCCGCGAGCTCGGCGGTGGTCGCGGCCAGCTCGCCGGCCGGGACCACCCGGTTCACGATGCCGAGGTCGCGGGCCTCGGTGGCCGAGATGGTGTCACCGAGCATGACGATTTCGGCGGCCCGGTGCATGCCGACGATGTGCGGGAGGAGGTACGCGAAACCGCCGTCGGGCACGAGACCCCGCGACGCGAACACGTCGACGAACCGGGCGGTGTCGGCCGCGACCACGAGGTCGGCCGCGAGCGCAAGCATCGCCCCGCCGCCCGCGGCGGTGCCGTTGAGCGCGGCGATCACCGGCTTCTGGCAGTCCTGGATGGCGACCATGAGCCGCTGGAACCCGGTGCGCATCATCTCGACGGCCTGGCCCGTCACGAACTCGGGGGCGCCATCGGGTCGGACCGGCGCCGGCGGGCGCACCCGCAGGTCCGCGCCGGTGCAGAAGTGGCGCTCGCCCGCGCCGGTGAGCACCACGACGCGCACCGCGAGGTCGGCGTGGGCCCGCTCGAACTCGGCGATGAGCGCGTCGCGCACGGTGTACGGGATGGCGTTCGACGCGTCGGCCCGGTTGATGGTGAGCGTGAGCACGCCGTCGTGCTGCTCGACGAGCAGGTCGTCGCCGGCGGGGGAGGGGGCGCGCTCGGACATCTCGGACTCCTCGGTCGTGGGTCGCCGGTCAGCATAGGGAAGGGCCCGCCGGTAGGGTTCGGCCGCGGTGCGGGTGCGCGGTGCGCCCGCCGGATCGAAGGGTGGTGGCGGGTGCGGATCTCCGTGAACTTCGACCTCTGCGAGAGCAACGCCCTGTGCATGGGCGCGGCCCCCGAGGTCTTCGAGGTGCGCGACGACGGGTACCTCTACGTCCTGCAGGAGGAGCCGGACGAGGCGCTGCGGACCCAGGTCGAGGAGGCCGCGCGGCTCTGCCCGAAGCAGGCGATCACCGTCGAGGGGTGAACCGGTGGACCGCATCGTGGTGGTCGGAGCGTCCCTCGCGGGACTGCGGGCGGTGGAGACCCTGCGCCGGGAGGGGTTCGGCGGGCACCTGACGCTCGTCGGGGCCGAGCCGCACCTGCCCTACGACCGGCCCCCGCTGTCGAAGGAACTGCTCACCGGCGAGTGGGACCACGACCGGGTCGTGCTCCGCAAGCAGCCCTACGACGAGCTCAACCTCGAGCTGCGGCTCGGGGTGCGTGCGGTGGGGTTCGACCTCGGGGGCCGCACGGTGGCGCTCGCCGACGGCGCCCTGCTGCCCTTCGACGGCGCGGTCATCGCCACCGGGGCGACGCCTCGGCGCCTGCCGGGGCTCGGCGACCTCGAGGGCGTCCGCACGCTGCGCACCCTCGAGGACTCGGCGACGCTTCGCGCCGACCTCGAACGGGGCGCGCGGCTCTGCGTCGTGGGGGCGGGCTTCATCGGGGCCGAGGTGGCTGCCGCGGCGCGGGCCCGGGGGCTCGAGGTCACCGTGCTCGAGGCCGCGGCGCAACCCATGGCCCGGGTGCTCGGGGACCGCATCGGCGCCGCGCTCGCCGCGCTCCACCGTGCGCACGGGGTCGACCTGCGCACGGGGGCCGCGGTGGCCGGGATCGAGGGCGGGGGTCGGGTCGAACGCGTCGTGCTGGCCGACGGGACGGCCGTCGACTGCGACACCGTGCTCGTGGCGGTGGGCGCGGCGCCCGAGACCGCCTGGCTCGACGGTTCGGGGCTCACGCTCGACGACGGCGTGGTCTGTGACCAGACGATGCTCGCGGCGCCCGGGGTCGTGGCGGCCGGCGACCTCGCCCGCTGGCCGAACCCGCTCTTCGACGGTGAGGTCATGCGGCTCGAGCACTGGACGAACGCGGCCGAGCAGGCCGTGCACGCGGCCCGTCGGCTCCTCGCACCGGACGACGAGGCCGAGGCCTTCGCCCCGGTGCCGTTCGTGTGGTCCGATCAGTTCGAGGTGAAGATCCAGAGCGCTGGACGCACCTCGGTCGCGGACCGCATGGAGGTCGTGCACGGGTCGCTCGAGGACCACCGATTCGTCGCGATCTTCGAGCGCGACGAGCGGATCGTGGGGGTGCTCGGCTGCTCCGAGCCGCGCCGGGTCATGCAGTACCGCCGGCTCATCGCGACGCGCACGCCGTTCGCCGAGGCGCGCACCGCCGTCGCCTGAACCGGGACCGCCCCGACCGCCCGGTGCGGCCCTACGATCGCTGCGTGGCCTCGCTGCTCGTCACGAACGACTTCCCGCCGAAGGTCGGGGGCATCCAGTCGTACCTCCACGAACTGTGGCGTCGGCTGCCGCCCGGGGAGACCACGGTGCTCACCACGCCGCACGAGGGGGCCGAGGCCTTCGACGCCGCGGAGGCGTTCCGCATCGAGCGCACGCCGGAGCGGGTCCTGCTGCCCACCCGACCGCTGGCCCGGCGCATCGACGCGCTCGCGCGCGAGATCGGGGCCTCGACCATCGTGCTCGATCCGGCGCTGCCCCTCGGCGGGCTCGGCACTCGCCTCACCTCGGCGCCGTACCTCGTGGTGGCCCACGGCGCGGAGATCACGGTGCCCGGCCGGCTCCCCGGCACCCGAGCCCGGCTCGGCCGCGTGCTGCGGGGCGCGGAGTCGGTGATCGCCGCGGGGGAATACCCGGCGCGGGAGTGCACCCACGCCGCGGGGCGTGCGCTCCCGGGCATCGTCGTGCCGCCCGGCGTCGACGTCGATCGGTTCCGGCCCGTGGCCGATGACGCCGAACGCCGAGCGATCAGGTCGCGCCTCGGTCTCGATCCGGATCGACCCCTCGTGGTCGGGGTGAGCCGGCTCGTGCCGCGCAAGGGTTTCGACGTGCTCATCGACGCGGTCGCGGGGCTCGACCCGGGTGTGGTGCTGGCGATCGCCGGAGCCGGCCGCGATGCGGCGAGGTTGCGAGGACGAGCCGAGCGCCACGGCCTCGCAGCCTCGGGGCGGGTGCGCTTCCTCGGGCGCATCCCGTTCGACGACCTCACCGCCCTCCACCGGGCCGCCGACGTGTTCGCCGCGCCGTGCCGCGACCGCTGGGGCGGGCTCGAGGCCGAGGGCTTCGGCATCGTCTTCATCGAGGCGGCGGCGAGCGGGGTGCCCGCCATCGCGGGACGCAGCGGCGGGAGCCATGAGGCGGTGCGGGACGGCGAGACGGGCTTCGTGGTCGAGCCACGCGACGTCGGTGCCCTGCGGGAACGCATCGCGGCGCTGCTCGCCGACGACGCGGCACGCCGCGCGATGGGCGCCGCGGCTCGTCGGTGGGCGGTGGCCGAGTGCTCGTACGACGTGCGGGTGGCCCCGCTCGCCCGCCTGCTCGCGGGCGACACCTCCGACCTCCGCACGCTGCCCGGCGCCTGAGCCGGATCGCGCCACCTACGCTCGCCGCCGTGCCGCCTGCCCCGTCGACCCCGCACGACCGTTCCGCGGAGGGCCGGGGCACGGTGCGGGCCGCGCACCTGTCGAACCTCGTGCTCGCCGTGGCCGTGCTCCCGCCGGTCGTCGGCGTCACGGCCTTCGAGGGCGTCTCGGTCGCCGTGTCGCTGCTGTCGTTCCTCGTCGCGATGGTCGTGTGGAGCTGGGCCCTCGTGCTCGCCGCGGCGCGCACGACGCGCGGCGACGACGTGCAGGTGGCGAGCCTCTTCCTCGTGCAGGGCGAGGTCGCGGGGACCCCGAGGCGTTCGCTGTACGGAGCGGTCGCGCTCTGCCTCGTCATCACGGTCATCGCGGCGGCCTCGGATCCCTTCGTCGTCCTGGCGCCGATGCTGCCGCTCGGCCTCGTGGGGCTCTGGGGGGCCCGCCACGGTGTGTACCCTCCTCGTCGGGAGGAACCGCGTCGCCGCCCGGGGCCAGGCCCGACGACCGACGGTGACCGACCCGAGAGGAGTGGGTGAGGTGTCCGAGACGGTGCACGAGCGGATCCGCATCGAGGCCGACGTCGCGGCCTGCGTCGGCACGGTCCTCGACTTCGAGGCGTACCCGGGCTGGGCCCGTGACCTCAAGCAGGTGACCGTGCTCGAGCGGGACGCGGAGGGGCGGGGGACCAAGGTCGAGTTCCGGGCCGCGGCGATGGGCAAGTCCTTCACCTACGTGCTGGCCTACGACCACTCGGCGCTCCCGGATCGGGTGTCCTGGGTGCTCGACCACGGCGACTCGCTGCGGGCGCTCGACGGCACCTACCGGTTCGAGGCCGACGGCGCGGCGACCCGCGTCCACTACGACCTCGCGGTCGACCTCACGATCCCGTTGCCCGGGCTCATCAAGCGTCGGGCCGCCGGGATGATCACCGGCACCGCGCTGCGCGACCTCAAGCGGGCGGTCGAGCGGACCTGACCGCCGCGCCCGGCGTGGACGCCGCGGCGGGTCGGCCCGTACGCTGCGGTTCGGACGGTCGGCGGCGAGGAGGCGCGATGCGAGACCCGGGGATCCCGAGGCGCAACCCCCTCTTCGACCACACCTTCGACGGTTCCGAGGACGGTGCGGTGCCCTTCGTCGGCGCGCCCGAGGGGGCGGCGGAACCGCACCTGCGAGCGATCGACGACGGCGGGTGGAGCGAGGACTTCGCGTGGGACGACGATCCGTTCGCGCCGGGTGACCCGCCCGACCCGGGTGCGGATCCCCTCGCCGGCGTGACCGGTCTCGTCGCAGCCCTCGCCGAGGCGCAGCCCGAGGCGGTCGAGCACCTCGTCACCGCGGCCCACGAGGTCGTGCTCGCGGTGAAGTCGGTCGTCGACGCCGCGGAGGTCGCGCTCGCCGCGCAGCGCGCCGACCTCGCCGCCCAGCGCGAGGCCCGCGAGGCCCACCGCGACGCATGACCGGCGCGTCGCCGCCGGGGATCGGCATCGACCTCGGGGGTACGAACCTGCGGGGGGCCGTGGTCGACCCCGGGGGGCGCGTGCTCGCCGAGGCCCAGGGGCCGGCGCCCGCGGGTTGGCCGGCGCTTCGGGACGCGATGGTGGGGCTCATCGACGAACTGCGCGCGGCCGAACCCGCGGTGTGCGGCGTCGGGATCGGCGCGGCGGGGATGGTCGACCGTGAGGGCACCGTCCGGTACTCGCCGAACGTGCACGCGTTCGCGGACACGCCCGTGCGGCGCGATCTCGAGGTGGCCACCGGACTCCCGGTCGCGGTGGACAACGACGCGAACGTGGCCGCGCTCGCCGAGGCACGGGTCGGCGCAGCCCGGGGCTGCGCGCATGCGATGGTCATCACCCTCGGTACCGGGATCGGTGGGGGACTCATCATCGATGGGCGGGTGCTGCGCGGCGCCCACGGGTTCGCAGCCGAGGTCGGACACTTCCAGATCGACCCGAACGGACCCATCTGCGCGTGCGGTGAGCGGGGGCACTGGGAGGCGCTCGCCTCGGGCAACGCGCTCGGCGCCCGCGGCCGTGAGGCCGCCGCCACCGGCTCGGCGCCGGCCATCCTCGAGCGCGCGGGCGCGGTCGAGGGCGTGCGTGGCGAGCACGTCGCGGCCGCGGCGGCCGACGGGGACCCGGACGCGCTCAGGATCCTCGACGGGTTCGCGGAGGCGGTGGCGATCGGACTCGTCGGGCTCGCGAACATCCTCGACCCGGAGCGGATCGTGATCTCGGGTGGGCTCGTGGCGCTCGGCGATCTCCTGCTCGATCCGGTGCGCCGGCACTTCGCCGGCCACCTCGAGGGCGCGGCGCACCGGGCGGACGTCGAGGTGGTCGCCGCGACGCTCGGAACGCGGGCCGGGGTCATCGGAGCCGGGCTGCTCGCGCTCGACGCGCAACCGTGAGCCCGGTCCGCGTCGGGCTCACGCTGCCCTCCTTCCGGGAGAACGCCGAACCCCTCATCGCCGTGGCCCGGGCCGCTGAGGCGGCAGGACTCGACGGGGTGTTCGCGTACGACCACCTCTTCCGGTACGGCGCCGACGGCGCAGTGCGACCGGCGCTCGAGTTCGCGGCGACCATCGGCGCGCTCGCAGCCGAGACCCGGTCGATCACCGTGGGATCGCTGGTGGCCCGCGCGACCCTGCGCCCACCCGCGGTGCTGGCCAACGTGTTCGACACGGTGCGGCGGATCGCCGGCGACCGCGTGGTGGCCGGGCTCGGCGCAGGCGACGAGGAGAGCCGCGACGAGATGGAGACGTTCGGCTACGACTTCGGCACCGAGCCGACCCGCGTCGACGCGCGCGTGGCCAGCGTGGAGGCGGTCGAGGCACGCGGGATCCCGACCTGGGTGGGTGGGCACCCCGAGCGGACCGCCGCTGCGGTGGCGCGCGCGGCCGGTTGGAACCGGTGGGGCGTGTCGCCCGAACGGTTCGCGACGGAGGCCGCCACGGTGCGCACGGCGCGGGCCGCCGCAGGGTGTGGACCGGCGGTGCTGTCCTGGGGCGGCCTCTGCGTCCTCGGGCCCGACGACGCGGCGGCCGCAGATCGGGCGGACCGTCTCGCCGCGTCGCCCCGAACGGTGGTGGGCGGACCCGACACCATCGCCGCCCGCCTGCGGGCCTACGTCGAGGCGGGTGCGAGCTGGGTCATCCTCGGCCCGGTGGACTCCTCCGATCCGGCGAACGCCGAGCGCCTCGCCCGCGTCGGGGACGCGCTCCGCGGCGGGTGATCAGCTCGCTGCGAGCAGCAGTTCGGCCGCAGTGGCGAGATCCTCGGTCATCGTCTCGTCGTCGATCATGCCGCTGCTCCACGCGCTGAGGACCGCGAGCCAGACGTAGCCGAGGGTCCGCATCGCCGCAGCGTCGTCGGTCCCGTCGCCGAGGTCGCCCGCGTCGCGCACGATCCCCCCGAGCAGGTCGAGGATCTCGAGCTTCATCGCCGCTGCGTCGGGTTCGGGGGACCCGAGTGCCGTGACCATCGCCGCGGTGAGGGTGGGCTCTCGCGTGAGCGCCCGGGTCGCGAGGGTGAGCACCCGGGCGATGCGGTCGTGCGGATCGCGACCCTCGACCGGTCGGGTGGCGAGGTGGTCGCGCAGCGCGCGGGCCTGGTCGGCGAGCGCCGCGAGGAGGAGCTGGTCCTTCGACGAGTACTGGCGGTAGAGGGTGGCCAGCGCGACGTCGGCCCGTGCCGCGACGTCGCGCATGTGCACCGCCTCGTACCCTCCGCCACGCGCGAGCGCGACGGCCGCCTCGACGAGCCGGCGGCGGCGCTCGGCGGTCTCCGCCGCGCGGTCCGCGGCCCCGGTCGTCACCGTTCAGCCCTCGGGGAGCGGTGCGTAGTCGGTCGAGCGGTCCTCGGTCCGGCGGTCGCCGACCTCGTCCACGGCGCTGCGCAGATCGGCGAGGAACGGGTCGACCGCCGCTGCAGTTCCGGCCGAGACGGTCGCGTGGATCGAGTCGGGCGGGCGCTGTCGGTCGAGGTGCCACCCGCGGGAGGCGAGCACGTCCATCACCGCGAACACGTCGAGCGCGTCCGGGTCAGCGGCGGCGATGGCCACGAGGTGCGCGTCGGGTTCGCCGAGCACCCGCAGTCCGGGGATCGCCCGCACGCCGGCGACGAGACGACGGGTCGCGTCGAGCGTCGTCTCGACGAGCCGCAGGTACCCGGCCTCGCCGAGGAAGTGGATGACCGCCCAGGCCGCGGCGATCGGTCCGGCCGCCCGGGTGCCGAGCAGGCCTGAGGACGCGTAGAAGCCTCCGAGCCAGTCGTCGAAGAGGAACACCTGGTGGCGGCGCATCGCCTCGGTCCGGTGCAGGAGCACCGAGGCGCCCTTCGGCGAGTAGCCGAGCTTGTGCACGTCGGCCGAGATCGAGGTGACCCCCTCGACCCGGAAGTCCCACGGCGCCACCGGGTACCCGAGGCGTTCCATGAACGGGAGCACGAAGCCGCCCATGCAGGCATCGACGTGGCAGGAGGTCCCGGCTCGGGCCGCCAGCGCGGCGATCTCGGGGATCGGGTCGATGACCCCCTGCGGGTACTGGGGTGCCGAGCCGACGACGAGCGCGGTCCGGTCGTCGATGGCGTCGGCCATGGCCGTGGTGTCCACCCGCCAGTCCGCGCGCACGGGCACCTTGCGCACCTCGAGGCCGTAGTCGTGCGCGGCCTTGTGGAAGGCCGCGTGCGCGCTCGCGCCGAGCACGAGGTTCGGTTGCTCCACCCCGCGCTCGATCCGGGCCCGGTCGCGGGCGGCGCGCACGGCGAGGAGGATGGACTCGGTGCCGCCCGAGGTCATGAACCCGGCGGCCGCGCGCCCCTCGGACCGTCCGTGGGTGAGGTCGGCGAGCACGTCGACGACCTCCTCCTGCATCCGCCCGAGGCTCGGGAAGGCCATGGGGTTGAGGCCGTTCTCGGCGAGGTACATCACGCTGGCCTCGCGGGCGATCTCCTCGACCGCGTCCCCCGCGTGGAACACGAGCGCGAAGCAGCGACCGTTGCGCCAGTCGCGGTCGTCGGTGCGCATCGCCGCGAGCGCCGCGAGCACCTCGTCCCGCGTCATCCCCTCACGGCTCAGCACGCCGTCACCCTAGGCCGCGGCGGGCGCGCGGCACCTCAGCCGGTGAGGGCGGCGAGGCGACGGGCGATCTCCGGCCGGGCGACGCGCCGGAGCGTCGTCGCGTAGGCCTGGTCCACCACCACGGCGTTGCGCCCCTCAGCCATCGTGTCCCCGCCCATCGCGACCCGGTCGTCGTGCGAGGGCTGGAAGGCGACCACCGGGATGCCGGCCGTGCGCAGGCGCCGCACCTCGGTGGCGAGCCGGCGACGGAAGTGCAGCCTGCCGGCGGTGCGCAGGTCGAGGGACAGCGCGGAGCGGGCCACCGACATCGGGGAGGAGACCACGACGAGATCCGGCCGTTCGGGGATCACGAGGTCCGCGTTGGTCGCGGAGTGGGCCGCCCCGTCCACGTAGCGCTGCCCGTCGATCTCGACCGGTCGGAAGTACCCGGGGATGGCCGAGGACGCGCCGACCGCGGTCGCGAGGTCGGCGGCGGGGGAACCCGCGCGACCGAAGACCACCCGGTGCCCGTCCTCGACCCGGACCGCGCAGACCCAGAGCGGTGCGTCGGTCCATCCGGGCCCGGTGACGCCGTGCAGCGCGTCCGTCCAGGTCTCGGGCGGTACCCGCCCGGGGGGGAGCGACACGGCGAGCACCGTCTCGGGACGGACCTCCCACGGCCGGGTGGCGAGGCGACGCAGCAGGTCCCGGCGCGGCGGACGGGGCAGCGAGCGCGGGCCGACCGGGGTGCGCCAGTCGCCCTGCTCGCCGAGCCGTCCCATGATCCGGGCGCCCTCGGGGCTCGTCGGCGCGCCCTTGAGCACGGCGACGCCGTCGGCCGCGCTCAGCCCGACCCGGATGTACGCGCCCGCGGTCGCGCCAGCCGAGGTCCCCACGATGAGGTCGGCGGTGCGCGCGTCCCAGCCGAGGCCGTCCACGAGACCTGCGAGCACGCCGGCGTGGAACGCCTGACCCGTCAGGCCGCCGGCGCCGAGGACGAGTGCGATCTTCGCCATGCCACCATGATGCCGCGCCGGTGGCCCGGCGATCGGTTCGCTAGGGCGCGTCGCCCTCGGGTCCCTCGACCCCAGGGGGCGCGGCCTCGCCCCGGGCCCGCCCGAAGTACTCCCACGCGCGGGCGGGGTCGATGACGACGAAGACCCCCTCGGCCTCGGCGGTCACGTCGCTCCCGTGGAGCATCTCCCCGCGCGCGGTGATGCGACGTCCGTCGACCCGTTCGGTCCACGCGCGGAAGGTGATCTCGGCGTGGAGCGGGGTGGGGCGTCGGTACCGGACCCGCAGCGAACCGGTCATGCCGGGGTTCTCGCTCGCGACGTTGGCCATGCCGAGGATCTCGTCGAAGGTGAGCGCGATCCAGCCGCCGTGCACGTAGCCCGGGGGACCCTCGTACGCCGCGTGGTAGACCCCGCGTCCCTCGATCCGCCCGTCGACCACGGTCCACGCGAGCGGCGGGGCCACGGGGTTCACCGGGCCGACGATCGGGGAGCGGGTGAGGTAGTCGCCGTGCGAGCGTGCGTCGAGGCGTCGGCGGCCGCGGGACGCCGCAGCGGCGGGCGCCCCGGTGAGGTCGGCCACCACCGACTCGACCGCGTCGGCGGCCGACGCGAGCGCAGCGTCGTCCACATCGTCGCGGGTGAGGATCGCATCGACCACGTGCCGGACGGCCTCGGTGAGTCGTCGGCGGGGGTCGCTGGCGAAGGCCGCGGTCGCGTCCGGGTCGAACGAGAGCGCGGCGCGCATCGCGTTCTCGACCGGCGGTTCGGCGCCGGCGGTCATCGGCCGGTGAACTTCGGTGGACGCTTCTCGGCGAAGGCCCGCGGCCCCTCCTGCGCGTCCTCGGAGGCGAACACCTCCCAGCCGATGGCGTCCTGGATGGCCATCGACTCGGCGTCGGAGAGGCCCTCGGTCTCTCGGTACGCCCGCAGGATGGCCTTCGTGGACACCGGGCTGTTCGCCGCGACCTGCGCGGCCACGGCCCGAGCCACCTCGAGCGCGTGCCCGTCGGGCACGACGCGTCCGATGAGCCCGATCTCCCGAGCCTCGAAGGCGGTGATCGGCCGGCAGGCGAGCAGCACGTCCATGGCGAGCGTGTACGGGATCTGCCGGGGCAGGCGCACGGCCGAGCCGCCGAGCGGGAAGAGGCCCCGCTTGGCCTCCCACACCCCGAAGGTCGCGCCCTCGCCAGCCACCCGGATGTCGGTACCCATGAGCATCTCGGTGCCCCCCGCCACCGCGTACCCCTCGACCGCGGCGATGAGGGGCTTCGTGAGCCGGTGGTCCCGCAGGAGTGCCTTCCAGTGGAGGCCCGGGGCATCGGCCATGGCCTGCCGGACCCGTTCGTCCTCCGAGGGCTTCGACATGGCCTTGAGGTCGGCCCCCGAGGAGAAGCAGCCGCCGGCGCCGGTGAGGATGGCGACCCGCACCTCATCGGTCTCGTCGACGTAGTCGAACCCCTGGGCGAGGCCGACGAGCATGTCGGGACTCAGCGCGTTCTTGGCCTCGGGGCGGTTCATCGTGAGCGTGACGACGTGGCCGTCCCGTTCGACGGTGCAGTGCTTCGTGCTCATGGGGAGGATCTCGGGCACGGGTGACCCCTTCGGTCGGTTCGCGGGTTCGGACGGAGTGCGAGAACCGATTCTACCGACGGGTCGCGGCGCGCTACCCTCGGCGCACCCGTCAGGAGTGGGGCGGGCACGGGGGAGCACGGGCGCCGGGCAGCGCCGACACGTGCACCGGACCGTGCGGGTCCCGAGAGGAAGTAGCCCGAATGAGCCTGCCGCCCAGCGCTGTGAACCTCGCCGACCCGAGCACCTACGCGATCGGGCCGCCCCACGCGTTCTTCGACTGGCTGCGCGCGGAGGCGCCGGTCTGGTGGCACGAGTCCGACGAGTACCCGCCGGGCTTCTGGGTGTGCACGAAGTACCGCGACGTCATCGACATCGAGCGGAACACCGCGGTGTTCTCTTCGGCCCGCGGTGGCGCGCTGCTCGTCGAGCAGGTCGAGGGCACCGAGCTCATGATGCTCAACCAGGATGCGCCGCAGCACACGCGGCTGCGCAACCTCGTGGCCCGGGGCTTCACCCCGAAGGTCACGAAGCAGCTCGAGGCCCCGATCCGCGAGTCGGCACGCAAGATCGTCGACGCGGTGATCGGCCGGGACGACGCGTACGACTTCGTCCCCAACCTCGCGGCCGAGCTCCCGCTCGTGGTCATCGCGGAGCTGCTCGGCGTGCCCTACGAGGACCGGGGCAAGATCTTCGAGTGGTCGAACCGCATGATCGGCGCGGAGGACCCGGAGTACGGAGCGGGCGGGCCGGAGGCGGCGATGATGGCCTCGATGGAGCTCTACGCGTACGCGCAGAGCCTCGCCGACAGCCGCCGCGAGCGACCCCTCGACGACATCGTCTCGACCCTCATCAACGCCGAGCTCGAGGGCGAGAAGCTCAGCGACATCGAGTTCAACGTGTTCGTCCTGCTCCTGTCGGTGGCCGGCAACGAGACCACCCGGAACCTCATCTCGGGCGGCATGCACACGCTGCTCACCCACCCGGAGCAGATGGAGCGGCTCCAGGGCGACCTCGACGGGCTCCTCG
>JBJTQX010000030.1:0-13503 GCA_046075855.1 Actinomycetes bacterium | reverse complement strand
TCCATCTCGTAGAGGTGCTCGCGCCAGTGCTGGTCGATCACCGAGAGCATGACCCGCCGCTCGATCTCCCGGAGCTGCTCGCTCCCGATCGCCTTCTCCTTGGCCGCGTACGCGGCGAGCGCCTCATCGAGGTACGCCGCGCGGAGGGCCTTGATCGAGTCGCATGCCCGGACCTCGTCCTGGGTCATCTTCGAGTCGAAGAGCGCCTGCATCTGCAGCACGAGCTCCTCGGTGTCCCAGTCCTCTGCGTAGGCCCCCGCACAGTTGGCCTCGACGATCGCCTCCACCGCCTCGGAGATGGCTTCGATCGTCTCCTCGTGCAGGTCACCGCCGTCGAGGATCTGCTGCCGGCGCGCGTAGATCACCTTGCGCTGCTCGTTCATGACCTCGTCGTACTTGAGGACGTCCTTGCGGATCTCGAAGTTGCGGTCCTCCACCGTGCGCTGGGCCCGCTCGATCGCCTTCGAGACCATCTTCGCCTCGAGCGGCACGTCGTCCGGGAAGGTCCGGCCCATGACCCAGTTCATCGCCCCGCTCGCGAACAGCCGCATGAGCTCGTCCTCGAGCGAGAGGTAGAAGCGGCTCTCCCCCGGGTCGCCCTGGCGGCCCGACCGGCCGCGCAGCTGGTCGTCGATGCGCCGGCTCTCGTGGCGTTCGGTGCCGAGCACGTACAGGCCGCCGAGCTCGCGCACCTCGTCGCCCTCGACCCGACACGTCGCCTTGAGCTCCGCGACGACGCGCTCGTACTCCTCGGGCTCCGCCTCCGGTGACGACCCCCGGGCGAGCATCTCCTGCTCGGCGAGTCCCTCCGGATTGCCGCCGAGCAGGATGTCGACGCCCCGACCGGCCATGTTCGTGGCCACGGTGACGGCCCCGACGCGACCGGCCTGGGTCACGACCACCGCCTCCCGGGCGTGCTGCTTGGCATTCAGCACCGCGTGCTTGATCCCGCGGCGGTCGAGCAGCCGGCTCAGGTGCTCGGACTTCTCGACCGAGATCGTGCCGACGAGGACGGGCTGGCCCTTCGCGTTGCGCTCCGCGATGTCGTCGGCGAGCGCGTCGTACTTCGCGTCCTCGGTCTTGTAGATGAGGTCGGCCTCGTCGGCCCGCTGGGGCGGACGGTTGGTCGGGATGCTCACCACCTCGAGCCCGTAGGTGTGCGCGAACTCACCGGCCTCCGAGGACGCGGTACCGGTCATACCCGCGAGCTTGTCGTACAGGCGGAAGTAGTTCTGGAGGGTCACGGTGGCGAGGGTGTGGTTCTCCTCCTTGATCCGCACGCCCTCCTTGGCCTCGACCGCCTGGTGGAGGCCCTCGCTCCACCGACGACCGTCGAGGATGCGACCCGTGAACTCGTCGACGATCTTGACCTCACCGTCGGCGACCACGTAGTCGACCTCGCGCTTGAACAGCTCCTTGGCCCGCAGCGCGGCCTGCAGCTGGTGCACGTAGTTCTGGTTCACGTGCTCGTAGAGGTTGGCGACGCCCAGGGACTCCTCGACCCGCCGGATGCCCTCCTCGGTGGGCACCACGGTCTTCTTCGCCTCGTCGACCTCGTAGTCCCGGTCGCGCTGGAGGCCCTTGGCCACCCGGGCGAACTGGTAGTAGAGGGCCTGCGCGTCGTCGGCCCGACCCGAGATGATGAGCGGGGTGCGCGCCTCGTCGATGAGGATCGAGTCGACCTCGTCGACGATGGCGTACTGGTGCCCGCGTTGGACCTGGTGCTCGCGGGTGTCGGTCATGTTGTCGCGCAGGTAGTCGAACCCGAACTCGTTGTTCGTGCCGTAGGTGATGTCGGCCGCGTAGGCCGCTCGCTTGGCCACCGGGTCGTCGACCTCGGGGATGACGAGGCCCACCTCCAGGCCGAGGAACCGGTGCACCCGCCCCATCCACTCCGCGTCGCGTCGGGCCAGGTAGTCGTTCGTGGTCACCACGTGGGCTCCGAGCCCGGGCAGCGCGTTGAGGTAGGTCGGCAGGGTCGAGACGAGCGTCTTGCCCTCACCGGTCTTCATCTCGGCCACCCAGCCGAAGTGGAGGGCCGCACCACCCATCACCTGCACGTCGTAGTGTCGCTGGCCGAGCACCCGCCGGGCCGCCTCGCGCACGGTCGCGAAGGCCTCGGGCATGAGGTCGTCGAGGTCCTCGCCCCGCTCGAGGCGCGCCCGGAATGCCGCGGTGAGGGCCCGCAGCTCGTCGTCGGAGCGGGCCTCCATCTCGGGCTCGTAGGCGGCCACGAGGGGCACGACGGACTGGACGAGCTTGAGCTTGCGGCCCTCGCCGGCACTGAGGATCTTCTTGAAGAGGCTCATGGTGCCGGGGAGTCTACGGTCCCGGCGCCGAGGGCCCCTCTCGGGGCGCGATGCCGCCGGGCGGCGGCGTTCACCGGTGGTCGGCGGGCTCGACCGCGAGGTCGGGGGCGCGCACGACCCAGGCGAGGATCGCCTCGACCACGGCGTCGACGGGCGGGGCGTAGCGACCGCCCTCCACGGCGCGCCGGAGCGCGGCGGTGCCTGCGGGCACCGGCCCGGGGCCGGGGAGGCGACGCGCGACCCACGGGGGGTGAGGGTGCATCACGCTGCTTCCTTTCTGCTCCCCGTTCTTCGGAACCACATGCACGTGACTTGAGGGTCGTCGCGCGCCGATCTCACCGACGCGCCTCGGTGCGCGCGGCCACCACGCCCCACACCTCGCCGGCCCCGGCGGCCCGCAGGGCGCGCGCTGCGGCAGCCAGGGTGCTGCCGGTGGTGAGCACGTCGTCGACGAGGACCACACACCCGTGCAGCCTGCGCCGAGGCGCGAAGCGCGGCCCGGCCCGCCGCGCTCGCTCGGCCAGCCCGGTACGTGCGAGGTCATCGAGCCGGATGAGCGTGGAGGTCGTACCGCCGCCGAGCCCGCGGGCCACCTCGGACGCGAGCAGGCGCGCGTGGTCGAAGCCTCGACCTCGCCGCCGCGCCGCGGTCGTGGGTGCCCAGGTGACGATCGGCGGTTGCTCCCACTCGCGCAGGACGAGGAGGCGAGCCACCAAGGGTGCGGCCAGCCACGGGAGCGCGGCGCGCTCGTTCCGGTACTTCACGCGGGCCACGGCCTCACGGGTCACGCCCCGGTAGGCCCGCCCCACCACGAGATGGTCGACCCCGCAGGGCACCGGACCCGGGGCGGCGAACGCCGCCGTGGCCGCGCAGGCGCAGCACACCCCCGGCGCCGGGGCCCCGCACCCCACGCAGCGCACCCCGAAGACTGCGTCGAGGGGTCGGCGGGGCGCGGTTCGGATCACGCGGGCGACCGTACCGGGGCCGTGCGACGGCCCCGGTACGGCCCGCGCCGCTCAGTACCGGTAGTGCTCGGGCTTGTACGGCCCGTGCGCGGGGATGCCGAGGTAGTCCGCCTGCTTCTCGGTGAGCGTGGTGAGCTTCACCCCGAGCTTCTCGAGGTGCAGGCGCGCCACCTCCTCGTCGAGGTGCTTCGGCAGCGTGTACACCTTGCGCTCGTAGAAGTCACGGTGGCCGAAGAGCTCCATCTGCGCGATCACCTGGTTCGTGAAGGAGTTCGACATCACGAACGACGGGTGGCCGGTTGCGCAGCCGAGGTTGAGCAGCCGCCCCTCGGCGAGCACGATGATCGAGTGCCCATCGGGGAACACCCACTCGTCGACCTGCGGCTTGATGTTCACCCGACGGACGCCCGGGAACTTGGCGAGGCCGGCCATGTCGATCTCGGTGTCGAAGTGACCGATGTTGCCGACGATCGCGTTGTGCTTCATCCGGGCCATGTGCTCGACCGTGATGACGTCGCAGTTGCCGGTGGTGGTGATGAACACGTCCGCGGTCTCGACGACGTCCTCGAGCGTGGTGACCTGGTAACCCTCCATCGCGGCCTGCAGCGCGCAGATCGGGTCGATCTCGGTGATGACGACCCGAGCGCCCTGCCCCTTGAGCGACTGGGCCGAACCCTTGCCCACATCGCCGTAGCCCGCGACCACGCAGACCTTGCCGGAGAGCATGACGTCGGTCGCCCGGGCGATGCCGTCGACGAGCGAGTGCCGGCAGCCGTAGAGGTTGTCGAACTTCGACTTCGTCACCGAGTCGTTCACGTTGATCGCCGGGAACAGGAGCTTGCCCGCCTCCTGCATCTGGTAGAGCCGGTGGACGCCGGTCGTGGTCTCCTCGGTGACCCCGATGACCTCGGCCGCGACCGCGTGCCAGCGCTGCGGCTCCTCGGCCAGCACCCGACCGAGCAGGCCGAGCACCACTGCGAACTCCTCGTTGTCGGCGGTCGCAGGGTCCGGCACCGCGCCGGCCTTCTCGAACTCGACGCCCTTGTGGATGAGCAGCGTCGCGTCGCCGCCGTCGTCGAGCAGCATGTTCGGACCGGTGCCGCCGGGCCACGCGAGGGCCCGGTCCGTGCACCACCAGTACTCCTCGAGCGTCTCGCCCTTCCACGCGAACACCGGCACGCCGATCGGCGCGTCGACGCTGCCGCCGCGCCCGACCGCCACCGCGGCCGCCGCGTGGTCCTGGGTCGAGAAGATGTTGCAGGACGCCCAGCGCACCTCGGCGCCGAGATCGACGAGCGTCTCGATGAGCACGGCCGTCTGGATGGTCATGTGCAGGGACCCGGTGATGCGGGCGCCGGCCAGCGGCTTCGACGCGCCGTACCGCTCGCGCAGTGCGACGAGACCGGGCATCTCGTGCTCGGCCAGCTCGATCTCCTTGCGACCGAACTCGGCGAGCGACAGGTCGGCGACCCGGAAGTCCTCGGACGTCAGGACGCGGGGGGTGGCATCGGTGGTGGTCATGGCCTCTCCATGTGGAAGGGCACGCCGGAACCCCCCGGAGGGAGGACCGCACGTGCGATTCGGATGGAGTCGGCCCGGATCACCGGGTGACAGCCGCCTTGGGGCCCGACCGGAACCCCACACTACCCCTCGGGCGTGGCCAGGATTCCCTTCAGCGTCGCGATCGCCGGGATCGGCCCCGGGTCGATGCCCCGCTCGGTCGCCAGGTACACCGACACCCAGTCGCCGAGGTACATGAGGTCGAGGAGCTGCGCGAGGCGCCCCTCCCCCGCAGCCTCGACCGGGATCACCTGGTGCACGGCCTCCGCGATGATGTCGCGGGTCACCTCGATGCGCCGGCCCAGCCGCTCGTGCTCGTGGGCGTGCCGCAGCTCGACGATGGAGACGACCTGACGGGTGACGTCGCCGTGCTGGCCCCACCCGCAGATCTCGTTGTGGTCGAGCTCGGGGTACCCCGCCCAGAACGCCGGGGCCTTGGCGTTCTCGTTGATGTCGCACTTCCACCGCATGGCCGCCACGGCGCCGAGCGCCCCACCGCCGTAGACGAGCGGGATGGTGCCGTCGATCCGACGCGCGATCTCCCGGGCCGGGTTGGCCGGGGCCGCGACCTCGGGCGCGCACGCGTCCCGTCGCCCGGCCAGTTGGCGCACGGCGGCCTCGAGCCACGCATCCGTGTCCGTCAGCAACCCGATGGCCCCGAGGGTCTCGACGATCGGCGCGACGAGGGCCCCGATCGCGGCGCGCGGCATGTATCCACCCGGGCACGGCAGGTGGACCGCCCCCGCCTCCGCCGCGAGCCGGGCGAGCGCACCACCGCTCGAGATCGCGACGACCGGCGCCCCGGCCTCGATCGCGCCGCGGGTCATCGAGACGGTCTCCTCCGTGTCGCCGGAGTACGAGACCGCGAGCACGAGCGTGCGCGGGCCGATGTAGGCCGGCGTGCGGAGCTGCTTGTGCACCTGCACCGGGAGGCAGAGGTCGTGGCTCGCCGCCGCCGCGAGCACGTCACCCGAGATGCCGGAGCCACCCATGCCGAGCACCGCGATGCTCGTGAGGTCGGTCGCCGCCGGCAGCGTTGCGGCCGCGAGCGCCGTCCGGGCCGCGTCGCGCGCCGCCGCGAGCTGCTCCGGGAGACCGCGGACCGCCTCGACGAAGCCGAGCGAGTCGAGCACCTCAGGCCTCGAAGGTCGGCCGGATGCCCTCCGACTCGGCCTTGGCCAGCAGGCGCGCCACCTCGGCGTCGTCGAGCGCGTCGGCCTCGTCGATGAGCATGATCGGGATGTCCTCGCGCACTGCGTAGCGCCGCTTGAGGCGCGGGTTCACGAGGGCACCCTCGTCAGCGAAGTAGAGGAGCGGTCCCTTGTCCTCGGGGCAGGCGAGGATCGAGAGGAGCTGCGGGTCGAGGGCCATGGGGTCTCCTTCAGGGTCGGGCCTCGCCCCGCACGATGGCGAGGACCTCGGCCGTCCGGGCGGTGCAGGCTGCGGGGTCCGCAGCCTCGAGGTTGAGCCGCAGCAGCGGCTCGGTGTTGCTCGGGCGCAGGTTGAACCACCAGTCACCGCAATCGACGGTGAGCCCGTCGAGGCGGTCCTGATCCGCCGAACCGTAGGCCGCGGCGACCTCCTCGATCACCGCCTGCGGATCGGACACCGTCGAGTTGATCTCGCCGGAGGCTGCGTAGCGATCGAACGGCCGGCGCAACTCGGAGAGCGGAACCCCCGACCGGCTGAGCTGCTCGAGCACGACCATCGCCGCGATGAGCCCGGAGTCGGCCCGCCAGTTGTCGCGGAAGTAGTAGTGGCCGGAGTGCTCGCCGCCGAAGACCGCGCCGGTCTCGGCCATCACCTGCTTGATGAACGAGTGACCCACCCGCGTGCGCACCGGCTCGGCGCCCATCTCGCGTACCACCTCCGGCACGGCCTTCGAGCAGATGAGGTTGTGGACCACCGTCTCGCCCGGACCGGTGCGCTCGAGGATCCCGTGGGCCACGATCGCCGTCGTGAGGGATCCCGAGACCGGTTCGGCCCGGTCGTCGACCACGAACACCCGGTCCGCGTCGCCGTCGAAGGCCAGGCCGATGTCGGCGCCCTGCTCGGTTACGGCCCGCTGCAGGTCGACGAGGTTCTCCGGCTGGATGGGGTCGGCCGGATGGTTCGGGAACGTGCCGTCGAGCTCCGGGTAGAGGATCGTGAGGTCGAAGGGCAGCGCCTCGAAGACGGCCGGCACCACGAGACCGCCCATGCCGTTCGCCGTGTCGGCCACGACCCGCAGCGGTCGCAGCGACCCCGCGTCCTCGAGGAACGACCGCACGTGGCGGGCGAAGTCGTCGAGCAGGCCCTGCTGGCGCACCCGCCCGGGCTCCTCGGCCCGCTCCTCGAGGCCGCGGGCCACGGCCTCCTTGATCTGGAGCAGGCCCGTGGCCTCGCCGATCGGCGCAGCCTGGGCCCGGCACATCTTGATGCCGTTGTACTGGGCGGGGTTGTGGCTCGCGGTGAACTGCGCCGCCGGCGCGTCGAGCAGGCCCGAGGCGAAGTAGGCCATGTCGGTGGAGGCCAGACCGATGTCGACGACGTCGGCGCCCGCGAGCACCGCGCCCTCGATGAAGGCCCGGCTCAGGGGGACCGACGACGGACGCATGTCGTGGCCCACCACGATCGTGGACGCGCCGGTGAAGACCGCGAAGGCGTTGCCGATCCGCCGGGCCGTGGCCTCGTCGATCTGCTCGGGGTAGAGCCCGCGGACGTCGTAGGCCTTGAAGATGGTGTCGAGCGCGTCGGGCACGCAGCCAGCCTCGGAATCCTCGACCGCCCCGGTGGGCGGGAGCGAGCAGCCTACTCGTGGTCCGCCGGGGCTCCCGCCGGACCATCGCCGCCGATCCGGCCCCATCCCCGCGGCTCCGCGGTGGACGGGCCCTCGGACACGTCGACGGACGCCGGGCCGGGATCGTCGGGCGACCCGGCCACCGCCTCGGCTGTCCCATCCGGCTCGGCGTCCGCGAGGTCCTCCGGTGCGGCCTCCGCCACGCGGGTCGGGGCCAGGATCCGCTCGTACTCGGGGGTCGGTTCCGGATCCTGCGCGAGGCGCGGCCACCGTCGCCCGAGCAGGCCGAGGCCCACGAGGCCGAGGAGGCTGAGCAGGATGCCCGCCCACTCGGCCGGGCTGCGTTCGAACGACACCGTGACCGAGCGACTCGTCGGCACCACCACCATGAAGTTCGGCGTCACCCGGTACGGACCCTCGGCCCCGCGGACCCGCCAGTTCGGGTAGTACGACTCGCGCACGATCACGGGCACACCCGGCCGCGAGACCCGGAACGAGATGGAGTGGTCGGTGCGCTGCACGTCGCGCACCTCCACGGCCGGCAGCCGGCGCCGGCGCGACGCGCGCGCGTCGACCGGGTTCGCGATCCGCCGCCAGCGTGCGGGGCCCGACGCGGCGAGCACGCGGTCGAGCGCGTCCGGGTCGTTGAACCAACCGACGCCGAGGCACTCCCACCCGCCGAGCTCCGGGTTCCGGGCACCGGCGGTGGCCGCGCGCGAGAAGCACTCGGGCTGCGAGCCGGCCCGGGCCTCGGCCACCACCGGCTCGGCCCGCAGGCCCTCGACGAGCCGACTGCCGCGGACGCGGTAGATGTTCCACCCCTTCGGGTCCTGTCCATCGGTGTCGGGGCTCGTGGCGACGAGGCGCAACCGCGGGTCGCCATCCGCAGCCGCCTTCGCGGCGTCGGACCACGCGAGGTAGTAGCGCTCCCCCATCACCTGCATCCAGCGCACGCCGAGGGCGAAGTCCCCGATCTGCCGGTAGTCGAGCCCGCGCACCGGGTTCGAGGCGTTGCCCGGTCCGGAGATGGGGCTCACCCCCATGAAGTGGTACGGGGTCGTCGCCGAGGACTCGAAGTAGAGGCCCTCCACCGACTGGATGCGCCCATCCGTCCAGTGCGGGAGGAGCTCGAGGGCCAGCGGCGTGCCGTAGTTGTCGAGCGCACCGCCGCCCTCCCACACCGCGCGACCCGGCGGCAGCGTGCGCATCTCGTCGACGAGCGCCTCGAGCTCCGGCCACGCCTTCACCCGCGTCGCGTCGGCCCGCTCGTCCTGGTAGCCCGAGTAGTTCCACTCCGACCAGAAGTCGAGGAACCCGCGCGTGCCGAAGGCCCGCCCGAGGCAGAAGACCGAGAGCGCGAGCAGCAGGCAGGCCGCCGTGAGCCGCTGCACACCCCGGGGGTCCCCGGCCGGCCGCAGGAACCGCGGCGCCGACCGAGCGACCACGATGATCCCCTCGCCGACCGCCGTGGCTGCGAGCAGCCCGAGCCCGAGGTACCAGAACGGCAGGAACCGGAGGTTCCACGCGTGCAGCTCGGGCCACACCACGAACACCGCTCCGAAGATCGCGGTCGTGATCGCGACGACGATGGTGGCGCGGCGAGCGAGTCCGACCCCGGCGATCACGCCCGCGCCGGCGAGGGCCAGCACCCACCACATGAACGGCGGGAACGGACCGACGGATGAGCCGCCCGTCGGGAACAGGTAGGTGACGTAGTCCGTGATCTTCTCGTACCGCATGTTCGCCGTGTACCCGAAGGACGCGAGCAGCGGGAGCGACCACGCCATGGTGAGCAGCCCCCCGACCACACCGATCGCGGCGGCCCGGGGCAGCACCCGCAGGACGCTGCGGGCCATGGCCCAGACCACGAGCGCGCCGACCACGGCGAAGATCGCGACCACGATGTGGCTCAGCACCGTCGCCGCGAGGAGCAGTGCCGGGACCCAGCTGCGGGTGCGACCCTCGAGCGCCGAGGCGAAGGCCCCGAGGAAGAGCAGGGCGAGCGCGAGGGCGAGGGAGAACGAGAACTCACCGGCCAGCGTGCTGCGGATCGTGCCGCCCATGATCCCCTGGTTGAACGCGATCGTGGCGATGCCGGGGTCCGTGCCGCTCGCGCCCTTGAAGAAGAGGAACAGGACGGTCGCAACCGAGAACAGCTCGGGCGTCGGTCGCGGGGCGCGCAGGCCGCGCCCGAAGGCGTAGGCCGCCGCCGGCATGCCGACGACCCCGATGACCGTGACGATCTTGAACGCGACGTCGTAGGGCAGGAGCAGGTCGCCGAGCAGCACCATCACCGCCGGGAGCGGGAAGTAGAACTGCCCGGCCGGGAACCCGGCGAACCAGTCGGGCGCCCAACCCGCGATGCGCCACTGCGGGAGCAAGTGGTCGCGCAGGTACGCGGGGAACCACACGTGGGCACCCATGTCACCGCCCGCGGTGGTGGTGTTGCGGATCAGCAGCTCGGGGTGGAGCGCGGCCAGCACCGTGAGGCAGCTCGCGAGGACCACGAGCGGACCGACGAACCACCAGGGATCGCGCCCCTCGACCTCGCCGGCGCTCGGCGCCTCCTCGGCGATGGGGCTCGTCACGGCGGTCATTGTTCCACCCGGCCGGTCACCGACCGGCGCGGGCGCGCCGCGGCCACCCGCGGCCGTGCGTCACCGGGTGCCGGGACGTGCGAGGTCGAGCACCCGCTCGAGCTCCACGGGGGTCTCGGCCGCAGCCCACCCCTTCGCCTCGCACCGACCGCAACGACGGAACGCGAGGTCCTCGCCGCCGACGGTCATGCGGATCTCGATCACGGACTTGGTGTGGCAGTGGTCGCAGTGCATCTCGCCTCCCGGATGGTTCCAGCCCGGACACCATCGGCATTGGGCCCTTCGACCTTGAGCGCAGGCCGCTGCGGGCCCGCCGGAGCCCGCCACCCGCCCGGATCCGGGCCCTGGGACCCAGATCAGTGCAGCAGGAGTCCGATGGCGGCGAGCGCGTTGAAGCCGACGTGGAGCCAGATCGACCGGGAGAGGTCGCCCGAACGCACCGCCTGGATCCCCGACACGAGCGAGAGGGCGAGGAGCGGGACGACCGCGAGGATCGCCCGCGGGTCGAGCAACGGGTGGACCACGGCGAAGAGGACCGAACTGAGCAGGACCGCCGCCCACGGCGCGAACCGGCGCTGCAGGGAGCGCAGCACGAGCCCGCGGGCCAGCAGCTCCTCACCCAGCGGCGCGGCGAACGTGACCGCGAGCGCGGCGAGCACCGCCACCGCGCCCCGGCTGTCGGCCACGATCCGCACCACCTCCTGCTCGGGAGGATCCCGCAGCAGGTTCGTGATGGGCAGCATCGACAGGCTCGTGGCCACGGAGATCCCGGCGCCGATCGGCGCCCAGTGCCAGTCGCGGGCGTGGAGCGTGAACCCGAAGTCGCGGCGCAGCGACCCCGACCCCTTGAGCCGGCTCACGACCCCGACGAACCCGACGATGGCCCCGTTCTGCGCGACCGTGCCGACCACGATGTCCCAGGCCCCGGGTTCGGGCGTCCCCCGGACGCCGACGACGATCCCCGCCGCCACCAGCGCCACCGCGAGGGCCGCGATCCACACCCAGAGCGCGTCCCCGAGGCCCCACCTCGGGACGATCGGGGCCGGCGGACGCGGGGTGGGAGCGGCGGGCGCGGCCATGACGCCAGAGCGTAGGCCCGACCCCGACGGTACGGATGTCCCGGCGGCGCCGTACCATGGGGGACGACCACCACGACCGCAGTGACCACGCGCCCCGCCCGGCGCTGCGGAGCAGAGAGGCACCGATGGCGACCACGTGCACCACCGAGCAGCCCGAGGCGAAGCGGTGAGCCCGCGTCCGGCCGGCGCGTCGCCCGACCCGAAGCCCGACGGTCGTGCGGGGCGGCCTTGGCCCCGGTGGGCCCCGCTCCTCCTCGTCGGCGCCGTGGTCGCGCTCTTCCTCGCGGTCAACCTCGGGGGCTCCTCCACGCCCACGACCAAGCTCACGTTCTCGGAGTTCACGACCGCCGTCGGCAAGGGTCAGGTGGAGTCCGTCTCGCTCGATCCCGCCAGCGGGAACATGAACGGCGAGTTCACCGCGGCGGGCACCGCCGCGAACGACGGCGCCGAGGCGTTCACGAGCAGCGGACCGAACGACGCCTTCCCCCCCGCCGTCGTGGAGCAGATGGAGGAGCAGGACGTCGACTACACCTACACGCGGCAGGGGTCCAACCCCTTCCTGCAGGCGCTCATCTACCTCCTGCCGGTGCTGCTCATCATCGGGTTCTTCCTCTGGATGAACCGGCGGGCACAGGGCCAGATGGGCGCCGTCATGAACATCGGCCGCAGCCGGGCCAAGGTCTACAACGCGGACAAGCCGAAGACGACCTTCGCCGACGTGGCCGGCTACGAACCGGTCAAGCAGGAGATCTCCGAGGTCGTCGACTTCCTGAAGCACCCGCAGAAGTTCACCGAGATCGGGGCGCGGATCCCCCGCGGCGTGCTGCTCGTCGGTCCTCCCGGCACCGGCAAGACCCTCATCGCCCGCGCGGTCGCCGGTGAGGCGGGCGTGCCGTTCGTGTCCATCACGGGTTCGGACTTCATGGAGATGTTCGTCGGCGTCGGCGCGGCCCGGGTCCGCGACCTGTTCCAGACCGCCCGCAAGCAGGCCCCCGCGATCATCTTCATCGACGAGATCGACTCGATCGGCCGGAAGCGCGGTGCGGGTGTCGGCGGTGGCCACGACGAGCGCGAGCAGACCCTCAACCAGATGCTCGCCGAGATGGACGGCTTCGAGGCGGCCGAGGGGATCGTGATGATGGCGGCCACGAACCGCCCCGACATCCTCGACCCCGCCCTGCTCCGGCCCGGCCGCTTCGACCGGCAGATCATGGTCCCGCTCCCCACGCTCGAGGAGCGGATCGAGATCCTCAAGGTGCACTTCCACGACAAGAAGATCGCCGGGGACGTCGACGTCAACGTCGTCGCCCGCGGCACGCCCGGCATGTCGGGTGCCGACCTCGCGAACCTCGTGAACGAAGCCGCGCTCTTCGCGGTGCGCCGTGGTGAGTCCGCCGTGCACCGCGTGGACTTCGAGGATGCCCGCGACCGCGTGCTCATGGGACTCAAGCGCCCGACCATCGTCATGAACGACGAGGAGAAGGAGCACACCGCCTTCCACGAGGCGGGGCACGCCATCGCGGCCTACGTGCTCGAGCATGCCGACCCGGTGCACAAGGTGACGATCCTGCCCACCGGCATGGCGCTCGGCATGACCCAGCAGCTCCCCGAGGAGGAGCGGTACTCCCACGACAAGGACTTCCTCCAGGACATGCTCTGCGTGCTCCTCGGCGGTCGCGTCGCGGAGATGGTCGTGTTCGACAGCCAGTCGACCGGCGCGCAGAACGACCTCGTGCGCGGCACCGAGATCTCCCGGCGCATGGTGCGCGAGTGGGGGATGTCCGATCGCATCGGTCCGATGGCCTGGGGTTCGCAGGGCGCGGTGTTCCTCGGCGAGGACCTCGTGCACACCCGCGACTACTCCGACGAGACCGCCCGGGTCATCGACGAGGAGGTGGAGCGCATCCTGCGGGAGCAGGAGCGGCGCACCTTCGAGCTCATGGAGCGGTTCCGACCCGGGCTCGACGCGGTGGCTCGCGCCCTGCTGCAGCACGAGACGCTCGACGGCATCGAGGTGGAGCGCCTCGTCGACGACGCCATGGGCTTCCGAGCCGGCGGCCCCCGACGCAGCGTCGGGGCCGAGGGCGAGGTGGTCACACCGAGCCGCAACTCCGACGACGGGGTGGAGTCGCCGGTGGTCGGGCGCATCACCGAGGATCCGCCCGCCCCCTGATCGACCTCGGCGGCCGGGTCAGGGCAGCGCGCCGAGCCCGG
>JBJTQX010000029.1:0-2863 GCA_046075855.1 Actinomycetes bacterium | reverse complement strand
GTTGCCGACGCCGCGCAGGAACTCGACGTGCGCGCCGTCGACCTGCCGGGTGCGCTCGCCGATCCAGAGCATGTGGGCCGACGTGTCGTACCAACCGCCGGTGAGGGAGTCCTGTCGGGTGAGGGCTTCCTCGTAGTCGAGCAGGAGCGCCTCGTGCGAGGTGAACACGTCGACCTCGTGGAGCGCGAGCTCGCCGTTGAGGTCGATGCCGCAGGCCCGCATGAAGGTGAGGGCCCGTTCGATCTCGGCGGCCATCTCCTCGTAGCGGCGACCCTCGCCGCTCGTGGCCGCGAACTCCTGGTTCCACTGGTGCACGCGGGCGAGGTCGGCGAAGCCACCCTTGGCCAGCGCGCGCACGAGGTTGAGGGTGGCGGCCGACTGGTAGTAGCCGCGGGTCATGCGGGCCGGGTCGGCGATGCGGGCCGCCTCGGTGAAGGCGAGGTCGTTGACCATGTCGCCGCGGAAGGAGGGCAGCTCGAGCCCGTCCCGGGTCTCGGTGTCGGCGGAGCGCGGCTTGGCGAACTGCCCGGCCATGCGGGCGACCTTCACGACGGGCACGCCGGTCGAGTACATGAGCACGACCGACATCTGCAGGATGACCTTGAGCTTGTCGCGGATCGAGTTCGCGCTGAACGCCTCGAACGACTCGGCGCAGTCGCCGGCCTGCAGCACGAAGGCCCGGCCCGCGGCGGCCTCGGCGAGCAGGTCGGTGAGCGTGCGGGCCTCGCCCGCGAACACGAGCGGCGGGAGCCCGGCCAGCTCGGCGCGCGTCGCGGCGAGGGCCGCGGCGTCGGGGTAGGTCGGCTGCTGGGCGGCCGGGCGGTCGTGCCAGGACGCGGGGTGCCAGGGCTTCGTCACGGGGTCGGCCTCTCGCTCAGAGGTAGGCGCCGGGCGGGCGCTCGTCCGTGATGCCCACCGGGCCCTCGAGGCTGCGCTGGGTGCGCATCTCCTCGAGTTGCTGCTGGGCGATGGCCTGCTGGGTGAACAGCGTCGCCTGGATGCCGTGGAAGAGCCCCTCGAGCCAGCCGACGAGCTGGGCCTGGGCGATGCGCAGCTCCGACTCCGTCGGCGTCTCCGCGCTGAACGGCAGCACGACCGTGTCGAGCTCGGCCCGCAGGTCGGGGGAGAGGATCCCCTCGAGCTCGGCGAGGGAGCGTTCGTGGATCTCCCGCAGGGCTTTGCGGCCGGCCTCGTCGAGCGGGGCCCGGCGCACCTCGTCGAGCATCGTGCGCACCATCGAGGCGATGCGGATGAGCTTGGTGGGCCGGGTGACCTGCTCGGGTCCGACGGCGGGCGCGCCGTCTCCCTCCACCACCTCGGGCACGAGGGAGCCCTCGCCCCCCGCGATGGTCGGTCCGGTCTCGGTCACGGCGGTAACGATACGGCCTCGGGCGCGCAGCCCCGACATCGATTCCGGCTCGTCGGGGCGGATCAGCCCTCGCCGCGCCCGGTCGCCCAGTCGCGCAGCCCGTTCGGCGGGATCCGCCCGGCGGCTTCGCCCCTCGGTCCCGGCACCTGCCCGAACCGGTACGGGGTGGCCTCGCGGCCCGGCTGGCACACCCAGCACTCGCCGTGCCGCCCCGCCTCGAGGATGTCGACGATCGCCTGGGCGATCTGGGTGGCGGGCATGAGCGGGAAGTCGATCTTCGCGAAGAAGTCCTTCGTCTCGGCGTTGAGGATGTTCGTATCCGTCATGCCCGGGTTCACCGTGTTGGCGAGGATGCCCTTGGGCGCCAGCGTCTCGGCCACCGAGCGGATGAAGCCGACCACCGCGTGCTTCGTGGCGTCGTAGACCGGGTCGGGCGGGAACGGGATGAGCCCGGCGAGCGAGGCCGTCGCGATGATCGCCCCGCCACCCCGACGCTCGAGCGCGCGGATCGCGGCCCGGGTGCCGTAGACGACGCCGTCGACGTTGACCCGCATGATGCGCGTGTAGTCCGCGTCGGTGAGGGAGGTGAGGTCGGAGACCCCGATGGCGATGCCGGCGTTGAGGAACACGACGTCGAGCCCGCCGAGGGTCTCGTCGGCCGCCGCGAAGACCCGGTCCACCTCGGCGCTGTCGCCGCAGTCCGCGCGCAAGGCGTGCCCGCCGATCTCGGCGGCCACCGCGGTCGCGCCGTCGAGGTCCCAGTCGACGCAGGCCACCGTGCACCCCTCGGCGGCGAGGCGGATCGCCGTCGCCCGCCCGATGCCCGAGGCCGCCCCCGTGATGAGCGCGTGCTTGCCCGTGAGCTCCATACCGTTCCCCCGTTCGTCGCCGACCCGCGTGTGGCGGGTCAGAGCTGGATGACGACCATCCGCTCCTCGGTCATCTCCCGCACCGACCAGTGCGGGCCCTCCTTCGTGTTGCCCGAGTCGCGCACCCCGCCGTAGGGCATCTGGTCGGTGCGGAACGTCGGCATCTCGTTCACGAGCACCCCGCCGAAGTCGAGGCGGTGCGCGGCCCGGAGGGCGGTGCGCAGGTCGTTCGTGAAGATCGAGGCCTGCAGGCCGTAGCGGGAGTCGTTCGCCCGGGCGATGGCATCGTCGAGATCGGTGTAGGTCTGGATGCCGACGACCGGACCGAAGACCTCCTGGGAGCACACCTTCATGTCGTCGGTCACGCCGGTGAGGATCGTCGGGGCGAGGATGCCGTTCTCGATGCGACCGCCGGTCGCCGCGGTGGCGCCGGCCGCGGTGGCCTCGTCGATCCAGCCCGCGATGCGGTCGCGCTCGGAGGTGTTGATGAGCGCCGTCACGTCCGTCGTGTCGTCCCACGGATCGCCGACCACGAGGGCGGCTGCGGCCTTCGTGACCTCATCGGTGAGGGCGCCCGCGACCGATGCGTGCGCGTACACCCGCTGCACCGAGATGCAGGTCTGGC
>JBJTQX010000028.1:0-13300 GCA_046075855.1 Actinomycetes bacterium | reverse complement strand
GATGGATCGGGTGATGGCCTGCCGGATCCACCAGGTCGCGTAGGTCGAGAACTTGAACCCCTTCGTGTAGTCGACCTTCTCGACCGCACGCATGAGGCCGATGTTGCCCTCCTGCACGAGGTCGAGCAGGGCCATGCCCCGACCTGAGTAGCGCTTGGCGATCGACACGACGAGGCGCAGGTTCGCCTCGGTGAGGTGCTGACGGGCGAGCTCGCCGTCGCGCACGACGGCTCGGAGGCTCGCGACCTCGGCCGGGTCGAGCACGTCGGCGACCCCGGACTCCTCTGCGAGCGCGAGCCGCTCCCGGGCCTGCACTCCGGCCTCGAGCCGCTGGGCGAGCGTGACCTCCTGCGCGGCGGTGAGCAGCGGGACGCGCCCGATCTCGCGCAGGTAGATCCGTACCGGGTCGAACGACCCTGCGTCCTGCGTGCGCTCGGAACGGCGCGACCGGGTGGCTCGACGCGACGCAACCTCGGGCGACGGCTTGGGCTCCCGCCGGGCCTGCGCGTCCTCGGCCCGCAGTTCGTCGGTGATCTCGTCGACCACCTCGATGCCCTCCGCGGCGAAGCGTGCGTACACCGCGGCGAGGTCGTCGGTGGAGGGCTCGAAGCCGGGGAACGCCGCGAAGATCTCACCCGACGTGATGAACTCCCGCTCGCGGGAGCGGAAGAGGAGTTGCTCGATCGCGGATTCGTCGGGCGCGCCGGCCGGCGCGGTCACGGCACGATCGATCGCGGCGGTCTCCGGATCCGTGGCGTCGAGCGCGCGGTCGTCGGCCTCCGCGACCGCCGGGATCGTCCCGCGCCCCTCGGGGTGCACCACGCCGTCCTCGGGCTGCGGGCGCGACGCGCCGGGGTCATCGCGGGTCAGGTCGTGGTTCGTCATGCGTCGGGTACCCCCACCGGGACGGACTCGGGTTCGAACTCCCCCCCACCGGACGGACCGGGGGTGGGCGTGGATGCATCGGCCAGCATCGTGACCAACTGGAGGGCGGCTTCCTCGCCCTCCGCCCAATCCGAGTTGCGGGAGTGGGCGATGCGGTCGAGGAGTGGCTTGACGACCATGGCCCGGTCGTCACCGGTGCGGAGCAGCTCGGCCAACCACCGCTCGCCGGCCGGCTCCACGAGGCTGACCACCAGCCGGGCGTGCAGGGTCTCCGGTTCGCCGTCGACCAGCGGCTCCTCGACCGCGAGCTGCTCGAGCAGGGCGAGGACGGGCCCCGTGGCGGCGGCGGTCGCCTCGTGGAAGGAGGCGGTGGAGGCGAGGAGCTCGAACGCCTCGAGCGTGAGCGGGTCGGAGAAGAGCGCAGCGTCGATCCAGGTCACGACCTGGGCGGGATCGTGGATGGCCCAACGCAGCGCCTCGAGTTCGCGCCGGTCGATGCGGGCCGTCGGGTCCCGTCGCAGCGTGGTCGGCTCCGCGTCGTGCTCGGCTGCCTCACCACGCGGCGCCGCCGCGATCGCCTGCTTGAACCACGCGTGGTCGAAGCCGGTCAGGCCGGCGACCTGCTGGATGTAGCCCTCGCGGACGAGTTCGTTCGTGTGCTCGCGCAGCACCCGCACCGAGGCCTGCGCGGCACGCGCCCGACCCTCGGGCGACACGAGGTCCGCAGCGCCGAGCACACGGTAGAGCTTGAACTGCATGAACGGTCGCGCCGAGTCGACCGCCCGGACCAGCGCGTCGGGATCCCGCAGGAACAGATCTGCTGGATCGCCACCTTCGGGGAGCGCGGCCACGCGTACCCCGACCTCGAACCGCTGCTCCCACGTGTACCACTTCTCCGCCGCGGACTGCCCTGCGTTGTCCGCGTCGTAGGCGAGCACGATGTTGCGCGTGAAGTTCTTGAGGATCTGCACGTGATCCTCCGTGAGCGCGGTCCCGCAGGTCGCCACCGCGTTCGGCACCCCGGCGAGCGCGAACGCCATGACGTCGGTGTAGCCCTCGCAGATCACCACCGCGTCGCGAGCCGAGATCTCGGCCTTCGCCCAGTTGAGCCCGTAGAGCACCCGGCTCTTGTGGTACAGCGGGGTCTCGGGCGAGTTCTTGTACTTCGGCCCGTCGCCGGTGAGGGTGCGCCCACCGAAGCCCACCGGATCGCCCTGGCGGTCGTAGATCGGGAACATGAGCCGGGCCCGGAACGAGTCCTGCATGCGGTTGGCCCGGTTCGTGAAGGTGAGCCCGACCGCCGCGAGGTCGTCGCGGGAGAACTTCTGGTCGAGCAGGGCCCGGGTGACCGTGTCAAACCCGTCGGGGGCCCACCCGAGCCCGAACCGCCGGGCCGCATCGCCGTCGAAGCCCCGCGATCGCAGGTAGGCCCGGGCCGGGCCCGCATCGGCGGCGGTGAGCAGTCGGTCGTGGTAGATCGCCCCCGCAGCGCGCACGGCCTCCACGAGGCGGCTGCGCTTCTGGCGATCCTGGTTCGCCTTGGCGTCGTCGTAGCGCAGGGTGATACCCGCACGGGCCGCGAGACGTTCGACCGCGTCGATGAAGTCGATGTGGTCGAGCTCGCGCAGGAACGTGATGGCGTCCCCGCTCACCTGGCAGCCGAAGCAGTGGTACACGCCGAGTTCCGGGTTCACCGAGAAGGACGCGCTCTTCTCGTTGTGGAAGGGGCACAGTCCCTGGTACCTGCGGCCGACCCGCTTGAGCGCCACGCGCTCGCTGATGAGCCCGACGATGTCCGTCGCCTCGCGCACCCGCGCGATGTCCTCCGCCAGAATCCCCATCGGCGGGCAGGTTACGTCTCCCGGAGCGGGCCCGCGCCCGCCACTCCCGGGATCACGACGGTCTCGGTCACGGACCGAGGTCGACCCCCGCCGGCATCGCCGCGAGGTCCCACCCGAGGTGTGCCCGGGCCTGCGCGAACGCGAACCGATCGGTCATGCCGGCGACGTAGGTGACCGCCTCGCGCACGGCCTCCTCACTGCCTGCGGCCACTCCCGGGACCCCAGCGGCCCCGAGATCCTCGAACGGGAGGCGGTTCGGGCGATCCGCGTAGAAGTCGACGAGGGCCCGCAGCAACCGGGTGACGGCATCACCCTGGGCGACCGAGGCGGGCCGCATGTAGATGTGCTCGTAGTTGAAGCCACGGAAGGCGGCGAGCGCCTCGGCGACCGGTGCGACCATACCGATCGCGCCGGTGGCCCGCACGGCCTCGACCACGCCGCCGATGAACGTGTGGAGCTGAGCCGAGCGGTGATCACCACAACGCTCCCGCACGAGCTCCGGCAGCATGGAGGGCGTGACGATGCCCGCATCCACGGCATCCTCGAAGTCGTGGCACACGTAGGCGATCCGGTCGGCCCACGAGACGACCTCGCCCTCCGGAGTGGTCGGAGCCGGGCGGGACCACGAGTGGTTGCGGATGCCATCGAGGGTCTCGACGCAGAGGTTGAGCGGGGCGAGCACCACGTCGGCCCCCCAGACCGCATGGTCGTAGCCACCGGGCAGGTACGGAGCGAACGCATCCTCCGAGGCGTGACCGAACGGACCGTGCCCGCAGTCATGCCCGAGCGCGATCGCTTCGGTGAGCGCGACGTTGAGCCGGCAGGCCCGGGCGATGCTCGTGGCCACCTGCGCCACCTCGAGCGCATGGGTGAGGCGGGTGCGCTGGTGGTCCTCCGGGAAGATGAAGACCTGCGTCTTACCGGCGAGCCGCCGGAACGCGGTGGCCCGGTGGAGGATGCGGTCCCGGTCTCGCTCGAAGCAGGTGCGTTCGGCATCGGGTTGCTCGTCCCGAGCGCGGTGGCCCGCGCCGATCGCCCGGGTCGCACCATCCGCGAGCCAGGCCGCCTCATGGTCCTCGCGGGCCTCACGGGCCACTGGCTCGCCCGCACCCACGGCCGCCGCGCTGTCGGTGTGCGCGCGCACGATCTCACCGAGGTCGTGCCCGTGCATCGTGGCCGCCCAGGCGCGGGCCCGATCGGTGAGGTGGGAGTCGTCGAACCCGTTCATCGGCGGCGATGGTACCGACGGGGTGCGACGGCCACCGTGGCCGTGCCCGGCCCGAGGTCGATCAGGCCGTGGTGCCGGGGCCCGTGGCCTCGAGCGCCGCGTGCGCGGCGGCGAGGCGGGCGAGCGGCACCCGGTACGGCGAGGCCGACACGTAGTCGAGGCCGACCTCGTGGCAGAAGTGCACCGAGGTCGGATCGCCACCGTGCTCACCGCAGATGCCGAGCTTGATGTCCGGTCGCACCGCGCGACCCTTCTCCTTGGCCCAGCGGATGAGCTCGCCCACGCCGGTCCGGTCGAGCTGCTCGAACGGGCTGACCCCGAGGATCTTGTCCTCGAGGTACACCGGCATCATGCGGCCCTCGACGTCGTCGCGACTGAACCCGAAGGTCATCTGCGTGAGGTCGTTGGTGCCGAACGAGAAGAACTGCGCGGTCTCTGCGATCTCGCCGGCGGTGATGGCCGCCCGCGGGGTCTCGACCATCGTCCCGACGAGGTAGTCGACCCGCGTGCCCTGCTCGGCGAACACCGCCTCGGCCTCGGTACGGATCCAGCCGTCGAGCAGCTCCATCTCGGTGCGCACCACGGTGAGCGGCACCATGATCTCGACCTGCGGGTCGCCGCCGGCACGCTTGCGCGTCACCGCGGCCTCGAGCAGCGCGCGCACCTGCATGCGGTAGAGCGCGGGCTTGAGGATCCCGAGGCGGCAACCCCGGATGCCGAGCATCGGGTTCGCCTCCTCCCAGCGCTTCACCGCGGCCCACAGGTGCTCGGCCTCGGGGTCGGCGCTGCCGCGGATGAAGGCCGCGGTCCGCCGGGCCTGGAGTTCGTCGTGGTGGGGCAGGAACTCGTGCAGCGGCGGGTCGAGGAGGCGCACGGTCACGGGCTTGCCGTCCATGGCCTCGAGGATGCCCTCGAAGTCGGTGCGCTGCTGATCGAGCAGCGCGGCCATCGCCGCGTCCTCGGCCTCCGGGGTGTCGGCGAGGATCATCGCCTGCACGATCGGCAGCCGGTCACCGAGGAACATGTGCTCCGTGCGGCACAGCCCGACGCCCTCCGCCCCGAACTCGATGGCCTTGGCGCAGTCCTCGGGGAGGTCGGCGTTCGTGCGCACCCTGAGCGTGCGGAACTCGTCGGCCCAGCCGAGCACGATGCCGAACGGGCCGCTCGGCTCGGGGGTGACCACGGCGACCTCGCCAACCACGACCTCGCCGGTCGTGCCGTTGATGGAGATCACCTCGCCCTCGCGCACCACGGTGGCGGTCGTCGTGCCGTCGGCCCCGGTCTGCTCGACGGTGAAGCACTTGCGACCGAGGTCGATCTGGAGCGCGTCGGCCCCGCAGATGGCGGGCTTGCCCATGCCGCGGGCCACGACGGCCGCGTGGCTCACGAGCCCACCGCGGGAGGTGAGGATGCCCTCGGCCGCGATCATGCCGTGGAGGTCGTCCGGCGAGGTCTCAGGGCGCACGAGGATGACCCGCTCCCCCGCGTTGCCCGCAGCCTCGGCATCGTCGGCGGTGAAGAACACACGACCGACCGCGGCCCCCGGGGAGGCGTTGAGTCCCTTGGCCAGCGCGGCGTAGTCGGCCTTGGGGTCGAACTGCGGGTGCAGGAGCTGGTCGAGCTGCGCGGGCTGCACGCGCAGCACCGCCTCCCGCTTGTCGATCATGCCCTCGCCCTGCATCTCGACGGCCATGCGCAGGGCCGCCGCGGCGGTGCGCTTGCCGACGCGGGTCTGGAGGATGAAGAGGCGACCCTGCTCGATGGTGAACTCGATGTCGCACATGTCGCGGTAGTGCTGCTCGAGGAGGTCCATCACCCCGAGGAGCTGGCCGTGGCACTCGGGGAACTCGTTGCGCATGGCGTCGAGCGGCTCGGTGATGCGGATGCCTGCGACCACGTCCTCGCCCTGGGCGTTCTTGAGGAAGTCGCCGTAGCCCACGTTCTCGCCGGTGGACGGGTTCCGGGTGAAGGCCACGCCGGTGCCCGAGTCGTCGCCCTTGTTGCCGAACACCATGGTCTGGACGTTCACCGCGGTGCCGAGGTCATCCGCGATGCCCTCCATCTTGCGGTAGTCCTTGGCCCGCCGGCCGTTCCACGAGCGGAACACCGCCTCGATCGCGTGGGCCAGCTGCTCCTGGGGCGTGTCGGGGAAGTCGATGCCGGCGTTGGCCCGCACGATCCCCTTGAAGGTCGTGACGAGACCCTGGAGGTCCTCGGCGCTCAGCGCGGTGTCGACCGCCACGCCCCGCTCCTCCATGAGGTCGTGCAGCGCCTCCTCGAAGAGGTCCGCCCGCACGTCGAGCACGATCTTGCCGAACATCTGGACGAAGCGGCGGTACGAGTCGTAGGCGAAGCGCTCGTTGCCGGTCTGCTTCGCGAGCCCCTGCACCGACGCGTCGTTGAGCCCGAGGTTGAGGACGGTGTCCATCATGCCGGGCATGGAGAAGGCCGCACCCGAGCGCACCGACACGAGGAGCGGATCGGTGGCGTCGCCGAGGCGCTTGCCCATGTCTCCCTCGAGCGCAGCGAGCGCGGCGGCGACCTCGTCCATGAGCCCGTCCGGGATCGTGTCGTCTCCGGCCATGTAGGCCTTGCAGGCGTCGGTCGTGATCGTGAACCCGGGGGGTACCGGCAGGCCGAGCTTGGTCATCTCGGCGAGGTTGGCCCCCTTGCCACCGAGGAGGAACTTCTGCTCCTTCGAGCCCTCAGCGAACGCGTAGACGTACTTCATGGGTTTCACGGATCCTCATGGTCTCGGGTAGGCGGGCAAGGTTAGAGGACGGGAGTGGCCGGACGCCCCTCGTTGCGGATCGACCGTGGGCGGGGCGCCAGAGGGCGACCCCGGATCGCGCCGATCAGCCCCGGCGTACCCGGGGGCGGGATACGACGAGCGTGCGGGCGAGTCGGTCGTGGAGGCCCTGTCGGTTCGGGTCCCAGAACCACCAGAGCACGGTGGCGAGGCCCACGAGCAGACCGATCTGGGCCAGCGCGCTGGCGAGCATCACCGGGACCACGAAGCGGGCGAAGGCCGACCCCCAGGTCGCCGGCGAACCGTCGACCCGGACCACGCCCACCCCGCGCAGGAACATCCCGAGGGTGCGGCCGGTGATCGCGGTCGACGGTACGAGGTAGATGAGTCCGAGCAGCGCGCCGATGAGCGTCGCCACGAGCACGAGCGTGTTGAGCTTCGACTGCGCGTCGATGAGCCGTTCCGCCGCCTGCCGGTCGACCTTCGTCGCTCGCCGCTCCGCGCGCTCGGCCTGCTCGAGCCGGGCTCGGGCCTCGTCCCGGTCGGCACCCTTGGCCCGGGCCAACGCGTCCTCAGCCTCGGCACGCCGGTCCTCTGCGTCCGTGAGGTCCTTCGAGGCATCGGTCCGCGCTCGTTGGGCCCGGTCGATCGCAGCACGCTCAGCCGGCTGGTAGCGGTTCGCGTACCAGCCGGCCCCGACGTTCACGGTGACGAACATGATGAGCACGATGATCGTGAGGTCGAACACCATGGCCAGCAGGCGTGGCTTCGTATCGGCCAGTTCGAGCCCCGGGGCCAGCGGGATCACCGGTCGACGCGAGCGCTGGGACATCGGCCCCCCGCCCACCCGGCGGACGTCGGAGGCGGGCGCCGGCATGGTCCCCGGGTCCACCTCGTCGAGCACCTCGACGGACCCGTCGGCCAGGCCCTCGTCGTAGCGGGCCCGCTGGGCCGGGTCGGAGAGCACGTTCCACGCCTCGTTGAGCTGGGCCCGGGTGGTCCGGTTCGCGGCGCGCTGCTCGTCGGTCGTGCGCTCGGCGGCGTCCTCGGCGGCCAACTCGGCGAGGCGGGCCTCACGGGCCGCGCGGATCTCGTCCTTCTCGGCTCCCCGATCGACGCCGAGGCGCGCGTAGTGGTCCATCAGCGGGGCAACCGATCGGTCAGGTACGACACGAGGCGATCGATGGACACCCGCTCCTGGGCCATCGAGTCGCGCTCGCGCACCGTGACCGCACGGTCCTCGACCGTCTCGAAGTCCACGGTGACGCACAGCGGGGTCCCCACCTCGTCCTGACGCCGGTAGCGCTTACCGATGGAGCCGGTCAGGTCGACGTCGATCATCCAGTGCGGACGCAGCAGGCCAGCCAGCTCCTGGGAGACGGGCACGAGCTGCTCGTGCTTGGAGAGCGGGAGCACCGCGACCTTGATCGGAGCGAGCCGCGGGTCGAGGCGCAGCACCGTGCGGGTCTCGGTCTTGCCGGAGGCCGTCTCGACCTGCTCCTCCGCGTAGGCCGAGAGCAGGAAGGCCAGCGTGGCCCGGTCGGCACCGGCCGCCGGCTCGATGACGTGCGGCACGTAGCGCCGGTCCTGCTCCTGGTCGAAGTAGGAGAGGTCCTGACCGGAGAACTCGGCATGCTGGCGCAGGTCGTAGTCGGTGCGGTTCGCGATGCCCTCGAGCTCGCCCCAACCCCACGGGTACAGGAACTCCACGTCCGCGGTGCCGGCCGAGTAGTGCGAGAGCTCGTCGGTCTCGTGCTGGCGGAGGCGCAGCATGTCCTCGGGCACGCCGAGGTCGCGGTACCAGTGCATGCGCTCCTCGCACCAGTACGAGAACCAGGTCGCGCCCTCCTCGGGCGGCACGAAGAACTCCATCTCCATCTGCTCGAACTCGCGGGTCCGGTAGACGAAGTTGCCGGGGGTGATCTCGTTGCGGAACGACTTGCCGACCTGGGCGATGCCGAAGGGCGGCTTGCGTCGGGTGGTGGTCTGCACGTTCGCGTAGTTGACGAAGATGCCCTGGGCCGTCTCGGGCCGCAGGTACGCCACCGCGGCGTCGTCCTCCACCGGCCCGACGAAGGTCTTGAACATGAGGTTGAAGTTGCGGGCCTCGGTGAAGGATTCCTTCGCCCCGCAGTTGGGACAGGCACCGGAGTCGGGCAGCTGGTCGGCGCGGAACCGCTCGCGGCACTGCTTGCAGTCGACGAGCGGGTCGGTGAACGTAGCGAGGTGCCCGCTCGCCTCCCAGACCCGCGGGGCCATGAGGATCGCGGCGTCGAGACCGACGACGTCGTCGCGCAGCTGCACCATGGTGCGCCACCACGCGTCCTTCACGTTGCGCTTGAGGAGCACCCCGAGCGGCCCGTAGTCCCAGGTCGACCGGAAGCCCCCGTAGATGTCGGAGGACGGGAAGACCAGGCCGCGGCGCTTCGCGAGGTTGACGATGCGATCCATGAGGTCGGACTTGGCCATGGTCGGGACAGGCTAGCGACCCGGGGGTGCGGCCCCGGGATCCCCGTCAGAGGAGCGCAGCGCTGCGGAGCCGGCGTTCCGAGTGGGTCTCCACTGCGAGCACCCCGAGTCGCTCGACCTCGGCGATGACCTCGGTGGTCGGCGGTTCGGCGAGCGCCCGGTGGAGTCCGCCCCCCACGAGGAGACCGAGGAGGCCGAGGCCGTCGCCCGAGATCCGGATGCCCCCGAGCCGCCCACAGGCCGCGCAGAGCACGCCGCCCTCGACGAGGTCGATCGCCGGGTAGGTCGCGTCGACCTCGCCGCAGCGCACGCAGGCCTCGAGGTGGGGCCGAACCCCTTCGAGCGTGAGCACCTTCCAGAGGAACCCGGGAGTCACGACCGGTGACGGCGTGACGGCCAAGGTGCGCAGCGCGCCCACGAGCATGCGGAACAGCGCAGGGTTCGGCTCCCGATCGGGGCTGATCTGGTCGACCACCTCGAGCATCGTCACCGCATGGGTGAGGAGCGTGTAGTCCTCGCGCACCGCCCGGAACGGGTCGAGGCACTCGACCTGGGTGACGACGTCGAGGTCGCGACCCCGGTAGCACTGGAGGGCCACGTGGCTGCCCGGTTCGAGCCGGGCGCCGAAGCGGCTGCCGCTGCGGCGCACGCCCTTGGCCACGGCCCGCACCTTGCCGGTCTCCGCGGTGAGCATCGTGACGATGCGGTCGGCCTCACCGAGCTTCGTGGTGCGCAGCACCACCGCTTCGTCCCGGTACAGACCCGCCATGGGGTCGAGTGTAAACGACACGCGTGGGATTCCCGGGGCTGGCCCTGCGGCTCAGGCGCCCTCGACGCCCCCGAACCGGCGCTCGCGCTGCTGGAACTCGCGGATCGCCGCGGCGAGGTGGGCCCGCCGGAAGTCCGGCCAGAGCACGTCGGTGAAGACGAACTCCGAGTACGCCGACTCCCAGAGCAGGTAGTTCGACACCCGGTACTCGCCCGAGGTGCGCACGACGAGGTCGGGGTCGGGCATGTCCGGCGCGTACAGGTGCCGGGAGATCATCCGTTCATCGACCCGTTCGGGGTCGATGCGCCCACTGTGCACCCCCGCCGCGATGGCCCGGACCGCATCGGCGAGCTCTGCCCGCCCCCCGTAGTTGAACGCGAAGGTCAGGGTCATGCGCCGGTTGCGCGCGGTGAGCGCCTCGGTCTCCTCGATGCGCTGCAGCACGCGGCGCGGCACCCGGCCGCCGCGTCGCCCGATGAAGCGCACCCGCACGCCCCGCTCGTGCAGGTCGTCGCGCCGGCGCAGGAGCAGCGACTCGTTGAACCGCATGAGGAACCGCACCTCGTCGAGCGGCCGCCGCCAGTTCTCGGTCGAGAACGCGTACACCGTGAGCCAGCGGATGCCGAGTTCCAGCGCGCCCTCGACGGTGTCGAAGAGCGCCTCCTCCCCCGCCGCGTGCCCTTCGGTCCGCTTGAGTCCCCGGCGCTGCGCCCAGCGGCCGTTGCCATCCATGACGATGGCGACGTGGCCGGGGATACGGCGCGGGTCGAGGCCGTCGGCGGTTCGGTCGGTCACGGTTCGGAACCTACCCGGGCCCCGCGTGTGCGGAGCCGCACGCTCACCGGACGGTGAGCGTGCCCTCCATGCCCGCGGCACGGTGGCCGGGGAGCGAGCAGTAGTAGGTGTAGGTCCCGGGCTCCAGCTCGACCTTCGCCGAGTCCTCGTCGCCCTTGCCGGCGACCTCGACCCGGAATCCGGGCACCCCCTCGAGCACCAGGTTGTGCACGCCGGTCTGGACGTTCACGAGGTCGATACGGATGATGCCGGGCGGCGAGGTCTCGGTCTTCGGCTTGAAGAACAGGTTGCCCGCCTCCATGCGCAGCGTCTCGACGGGCGGACCCTTGGGCTCGACGTAGCCGCCGTCCGACCCCCCGCCGCACGCGGCGAGCACGAGGACCGAGGCACCGAGGGCTGCAGCGGCGACGCGGTGGCGACCCATCACGAACCCATCGCGCCGGTGGCACCACTGGCGCCGCTCGCCCCGGTCGGGGCCGCCATGCCCGACACCTTCAGCACGGACTGCATCCCGGCAGCCTGGTGGCCCGGGATCGAGCAGTAGAAGGTGTACTCACCGGCGGCGAGCTCGACCTTGCCCGCGTCCTCATCGGGTGGACCGACCTTGAGCTCGAACCCGGCGAGCTCCGGGTCCTCGAAGACGAGGGTGTGCTGGCCACCCGCGTTCACGTAATCGATCTCGATCACCCCGGGAGCCGCCTGGTACTCCTTCGCGTTGAACTTCAGCGTCGAGAGCGCGGTCACCGAGATGGTCGAGGTCGCCGGGCCGCTCGGCTCGACGTACCCGCCCCCACCCTCCTCCTCCTTCTCGGAGGACGGTCCGAGGGTGAGGGTGCCCACGCCGAGCACAAGGATGAGCACGATCGTGCCCATGACCCAGAGCGGGGAGGTGCGGGCACGCGGGGTGGCGGCCACCACGGTGGCCACCACGAGGATGGCGAGGGTGAGCAGCGTGCCCACCCAGACCGACGCATCCCCGCCGCTGAAGAGCAGCAGGCGCGAGATGTTGAGCACCACGAACGCCACGACGAGGATCGAGCAGACGGGCAGGAGCAGCGGGAGCCAGAGCCGGTCGCGGTGCTCCATCCGTCGACGCTCCGCCTCGCTCACCGCCGCCGGGGGCGCGGGGCGTTCGGCCACGGCGACCGTGCCGGCAGCCTCGGTCCCCTCGGTCTCGGTCGTCACGGTGTCCTCGCTCATCTACTTCCTCAGTCCCATGTCGATGAGTTCACGGTCCATCTCCCGCAGTGCCCGGTCCGGCCGGTTGCGGGACTCCTCCGATGCGGCCCACCGGAAGAAGATCACGGCCATCACCGCCCAGATCAGCAACCCCGCCCCGATCTTCATGAGCAGGCCTGCGATGAGCTGGTCGTCGAGCGCCGAGATGCCCCACAGCTTGGGGAACTGTTCGTACCGACGATACAGCGGGTGCGTACCGAAGGTGAGAAACGATGCCGGGATGGTCGGCACCACGGATTGGAGGAACAGGAAGACCATCGCCATCGGCGCCGTGAGCCGCGGGATCTCGGGGAGCGGGCTCAGGATCGGCAACCAGATGATGAAGGCCGACAGCAGCAGGGCCGCGTGGACCCCGAAGTGGAACGGGGCGGAGCGCAGCGCCAGGTCGACCACGGCCGGCCAGTGGGTGAACACGATCATGGCGTTGAAGAGGACCAGCGCCGGGAGGAACCGGGCCCACCACTGCACGACGTGGAGCACCCGGCCGGGCAGCACGATGCGAGCCATCCAACCCGGCGTCCCGATGAGCAGCAGCGGAGCGGCGATGAGCGTGAAGAGGAGGTGCTGCACCATGTGCACGCTGTACATGGATCCCTCGGCCACGTCGTGGACGGGCCAGTCCGACGCGAGCAGCACGGTCGCCGCGCCGAGACCGAAGGCGGCCACCTGGAGTCGGGTGACCGGGGGCGTTCCCGGAGCCACCGAATCCGGCCCGCGGCGCACGACGAGGATCGCGTAGGACGCGACGAGCGCGGCGACGAGCAGCCAGACCTCCGGATGCGGCTGCCAGGCGGGGATCGATGCGGCCAGCGTTGGCACGGCAGGCTACTTGTCGGGCAGACCCGAGAGGGTGAGCAGCACGATGGTGTAGAGGATCATCGTTCCGGTGACACCGAGGATGAAGAACCGTCGGAAGATGGGCTTGTCGGTCTTCAGGTGCATGTACCAGCTGGTGACGATGAAGAACTTCGCGATCGCGCTCACCACGAGGATCGCGGTGAGCGCGCCCTCGGGGACCGCCTTGTCGAGGTAGTACGCGCCGATCTCGATGGCGGTGATGACGCACAGGACGATCGCGATCACCACGTACTGGAAGGGCGAGGGGTGCGCATGCTCCTCGCCCGGGAGCATGGGCAGATCGGAGTGGCCCTCGAGGAGGGCGTGCCCGTGGCTGGGCTCGACGGCGGTGCTGGTCTCGGACACGGCAGATCCCCCTGCTACGGGATGAGGTAGACGACGGCGAAGATCGCGATCCACACGACGTCGACGAAGTGCCAGTAGAGGCCGGAGACCTCGACCGCCTCGGCGTCGCCCTGGCCGAGCTT
>JBJTQX010000027.1:0-8010 GCA_046075855.1 Actinomycetes bacterium | reverse complement strand
CTGCGAACGGGCCCGCCACCGGCGGGATCGAACGTGGCCGCCTCGGTCACGACCTCCAGGTCGTGAACGAGGCGATGCCGCACCTGCGCTCCGTCGCCGTGGGGCTCTGGATCGGCACGGGTGGCATCGATGAACCCGGTCGGGTCCTCGGCGCCAGCCACTTCCTCGAGCACCTCGGGTTCAAGGGCACCGACCGCCGGTCGGCCCACGCCATCGCGTCGGCCATCGAGTCGGTGGGCGGCGACATGAACGCCTTCACCGCGCACGAGCTCACCTGCTTCCACGTGCGGGTCCCCGACGAGCACCTCGAGCTCGCCCTCGACATCCTCGCCGACGTCGTCTGGTCGCCCGCGCTGCGGGCCGAGGACGTCGACGCGGAGCGCGAGGTCATCCTCGAGGAGCTCCACATGCGCGACGACCAGCCCGACGACCTCGCGCACGAGAACTTCATGGAGGCGGTCTTCCCCGAGCACCCGCTCGGGCGCCCGGTGCTCGGCACGACCGAGACCATCGCGGCCATGAGCCGCGACGACATCGCGGCGTACCACCGCGACCACTACCTCCCGACGAACACCGTGCTCTCGGTCGCCGGCAACACCACGCACGACACGGTCTGCGACCTCGTCGCGGCCCGGCTGCCCGAGCGCACCGGCGACCGTCCGCCGCGCACCTCGACCGCGCTCTCGCCGGTCGTCCCGCTCGTGGTGACCCGGCGACCCTCGGAGCAGGCGCACCTCGTGCTCGGACACCGGTCGCTGCGCCGTGACGATCCGGACCGCTACGCGCTCGCGGTGCTGAACCAGGCGTTCGGCGGGGGCATGGCCTCGCGGCTCTTCCAGGAGGTGCGCGAGCAGCGGGGCCTCGCGTACTCCGTGTACTCGTACCGGTCGGCCTACGCGGAGACCGGTGCGTACTCGATCTACGTGGGTACCGGCCCCGACAAGGCCCAGGAGACCCTCACCGTCGTGCGCGACCTGCTCGACGACCTCGTCGCGAACGGCCTCACCGACCACGAGGTCGACGAGGCCAAGGGTGCGCTGCGCGGTGCGACCGCGCTCGGGCTCGAGTCCTCCTCGAGCCGCATGCACCGGCTCGGCCGCACCGAGCTCGTGGAGGGCGAGGTGCCCACGCTCGACGATCTGCAGGCCCGTGTCGCCGCGGTGACCCCGGACGACGTGCGGCGGGCGGCATCGCGACTCCTCGAGGGCCCGCAGGTGCTCTCGGTGGTCGGGCCCTTCGACGAGGCCGACTTCGCCGACCGGGTCGCCTGAACCCGCCCGCCCCGCGGGCCGCCGCGGTCTACCCTTCAGCGCCATGACGCGGGTCGGGGTGTTCGGGGCGGCCGGGAAGATGGGCACGGCGGTCTGCAGGGCCGTGCACGAGGCCGAGGGGCTCGACCTCGTCGCCGCGGTCGACCCGTTCGCGGCCGGTCGGTCGGTGGGGGAGCAGGTGCCCGGCATCGACCTCGTGGTCGCCGACTCCCCGCATGCCCTGCTCGACGCCGGGGCCGAGGTGGTCGTCGACTTCACCGTGCTCGAGGCGGCGCGGGCGAACCTCGACTGGTGCGCGGCCAACGGCGTGCACGCGGTGGTCGGCACGACGGGTTTCAGTGCGGAGGACCTCGCCCGTTACGACGCGGCGTTCGCCACCTCGAGCGCCAACGCGCTCATCGCGGCGAACTTCGCGATCGGGGCGGTGCTCATGATGCGCTTCGCCGAGCTGGCGGCCCCGTGGTTCGAGACGGCGGAGATCATCGAGCTCCACCACGACGCCAAGGCCGACGCGCCGAGCGGCACCGCGGTGGTGACCGCGCAGCGCATGGCCGAGGCCTCGGGGGAGTGGGCCCCCGATCCGACGCGCACCGTCATCGCCGAGGGCGCCCGCGGCGGGCTCGTCGCCGGCGCCATCCCGGTGCACTCGGTGCGCCTGCGCGGGCTCGTGGCGCACCAGGAGGTGCTGCTCGGCACCACGGGGCAGTCGCTCGCCATCCGCCACGACTCCTACGACCGCACCTCCTTCATGCCGGGCGTCGTGCTCGCCGTGCGCGAGGTGCCGGATCGTCCCGGCCTCACGCTCGGGCTCGACCCGCTCCTCGGCCTCTGAGCCGACCGGCCGTGGCCAACGAGGCGACCACCCGGGAGCGCGTCCTCGAGGCCTGATACGCGTGCATCGCGCGCCACGGGCTCGACCGCACCACCGTCGAGGACGTCGCCCGCGAGGCCGGCCTCTCGCGGGCCACGATCTACCGGGCCTTCCCGGGGGGGCGCGACGACCTCGTGCGCGAGACCGTGGTCTGGGAGATGGGCCGCTTCTTCGGCGGGCTCGCCGAGCACGTGGCCGGCGCCCCCGACCTCGCCACGCTCATCGAGGACGGGCTGGCCTACGCGCGCGCCGCGATCCTCGAGCACGCGGTGCTCCAGACCGTGCTGCGCACCGAGCCCGAGCGGCTGCTCCCGCTCATGACCGTCGAGGTCGACCGACCCCTGCGCTTCATCGTCGGCTACCTCGAACCCTTCCTCGAACGGGAGGAGCGGGCCGGCCACCTGCGGCCCGGCGTCGACGTGCCGGACGCCGCCGAGTTCATCGGCCGCCTCCTCCTCTCGCTCATCGGATCGCCCGGGCGCTGGGACCTCGGCGATCCGGTGGAGGTCCGGCTCCTCGTGCGCGAGCAGCTGCTCGCCGGGGTCCTCACCCCGGAGGCCCTCGCCGCCTCCTGAGCCGCCCCGACTGTGACGCCCGCCACGCGTCCGGTGGGTTGACGGTGAGACAGATCGGGTCTTACTGTCTCACCGATGTCCCGTCCGCTCCCCACCGAGCAGCGTCTGCTGGAGGCGACCCTCGTCTGCCTCGCGCGCCACGGGATCGCCAAGACCACGCTCGACGACGTGGCCCGTGAGGCCGGCGTCTCCCGGGCCACCCTCTACCGCTACTTCCCGGGCAAGCAGGCCCTCCTCTCGGCCGCCGTGACGGCCGAGGCCGCGCGCATCGCCGCCACCGTCGACGCCGCCGGCGCGCAGGCGCGCGACCTCGAGGACGCGGTCGTGGCCATGATGCGCACCGCCGCCCACGAGCTGTCCCGCCAGGCCGCCCTGCAGTTCGCGCTCGCCCACGAGCCCGAGCAGGTGCTCCCGCACCTCGCCTTCGAGGGCGGCGACGCCTTCCTCGCCGCGGCCAGCGGCGCCTTCGCACCGACCCTCGGTCGGTACCTGCCCGCCGAGCGCGCGCCGCGCGCCGCCGAGTGGTGCGCGCGCATGGTGCTCACCGTGCTCGTGCCCGACGGGCAGGCCGTCATCGCCGACGACGACGTCGTCCGCGACCTGGTCCGGCAGTTCGTGCTGCCCGGCCTCGTGCCCGATTCCCTCCGTACCGTCCAGAGCAAGGGGTAACCGATGACCACGAACTTCGACATGCTGGGTCGCGACGAGATCAACGACCTCGAGGCGATCCTGTCGATCTCCAACAGCGACGTCGCCGAGATCCAGCACACGGTCCGGGCCCACGCGGACGCCCTCTTCACCTGGGACTACGAGCGGTCCAAGCCCGCCCTCGTCAAGCTCTACGAGAAGGCCAAGACCTCGCAGTGGAACGCGGAGACCGACCTCGACTGGTCGATCGAGGTCGACCAGGAGGCGGTGGTGCGGGCCAACCAGGCCAACATGCAGTCGGCCTTCGGCGAGATGGACCTCAAGGGCACCCCGTTCGAGTCCTGGGGTGAGGACGAGTGGGTGCAGCTCGGCATCGAGGGGCAGAACTGGTCGCTCTCGCAGTTCATGCACGGCGAGCAGGGCGCGCTCATCTGTACCGCCCAGATCGTCGAGACCGTGCCGTGGATCGACGCCAAGTACTACGCGGCCACCCAGGTCATGGACGAGGCCCGGCACGTCGAGGTGTTCGCGAAGTACCTCGACACGAAGCTCTCCGGCCACTACCCGGTGAACGCCCACCTGCGGATGCTCCTCGACGACATCATCTCGGACGACCGCTGGGACATGACCTACCTCGGCATGCAGATCATGGTGGAGGGCCTCGCCCTGGCCGCCTTCGGCTTCATGCAGCAGATGACGACCGAGCCGCTGCTCAAGAAGCTGCTCCGCTACGTCATGTCCGACGAGGCCCGCCACGTGGCCTTCGGCGTGCTCTCGCTCCAGGACTTCTACACCGAGCTCAACTCGGCCGAGATCCGCGAGCGGCAGGAGTTCGCCTACGAGGCGGCGGTGCGAATGCGCGACCGGTTCCTCCAGCAGGAGGTCTGGGAGCGGATGGGCGTCGACGTGAAGGAGGCCCTCGGCCTCGTGCTCGCCGATCCGACCCGCACCGTCTTCCAGGGCATGCTCTTCTCGAAGATCGTCCCGAACTGCAAGAAGCTCGGTCTGCTCGACGCCGGCGACGGCTGGCTGCGCCAGAAGTTCACCGAGCTCGGCGTGATCCAGTTCGAGGACTGGGTCGACACCGGCGAGGAGTACGCGATGCTCGACGAGGTGTCGAAGGACCGCAGCGCCTGATCCCGCGTCGAACCGGAAGCGTGACGGTGGCCGCCCGCGAGGGAGGCCCCCGCGCGTCCGGGGGAGGGCTAACCTCGTGACGATGAGCCCCGCGACCCGAGTCGTCTTCCTCGGCGGCCTCGGCGAGATCGGTCGCAACTGCCTCTTCCTCGAGGTGGAGGGCCGGATCCTCATCGTCGACTGCGGGCTCATGTTCCCCGAGGTCGACATGCCCGGGGTCGACCTCGTCCTCCCGGACTTCACCTACCTGCGCGAGCACGCCGACGCCATCGAGGGCGTGGTCATCACCCACGCGCACGAGGACCACGCGGGTGCGCTCTCGTACCTCCTGCGCGACGCGTCGTTCCCGATCTTCGCCGCGCCGCTCTCGCTCGGCATGGCCGCCAACCGCATCCGGGAGGCCGGGCTCATCGACCGCACCGACCTCATCCCGGTGCACGACGGCGAGCGCCGCCGCATCGGCCCGTTCGACGTCGAGTTCGTGCCCGTCACCCACTCGGTGCCGCACGCGTTCGCCGCGGCCTACCACACGCCGGCCGGCACGATCCTGCACACCGGCGACTTCAAGCTCGACCTCAGCCCGGTCGACGGCCGCCGCACCGACCTGGCCCTGCTCGGCGAGATCGCCCGCCGCCCGGGCGGCATCCGGCTGCTGCTCTCCGACTCCACGAACGCGGAGCGACCCGGGTACACGCCCTCCGAGTCGGTGGTCGGCACCCGCATGCGGGCCCTGTTCCGGGAACGGGAGGGCAAGCGGGTCGTCGTGGCCTCCTTCGCCTCCCACCTCCACCGGGTCCAGCAGGTGGCCGAGGCCGCGCTGGCCGCCGGCCGGTACCTCGCCTTCGTCGGCCGCTCGATGGTCAACAACGTCACGCTGGCTCGCGAGATGGGTCTCCTCGACGTGCCGGTCGGCAAGGTCATCGACCTCGAGGAGATCGAGCGGTACGCGCCGGGCGAGGTCTGCGTCATCTGCACCGGATCGCAGGGCGAGCCGATGGCCGCGCTCTCGCTCATGGCCGCGCACGAGCACAAGTGGGTGCACATCGGCTCCGACGACGTCGGCGTCATCTCGGCCCACGCCATCCCGGGCAACGAGTCCAACGTGTCCCGGGTCATCGACGCGCTCTACCGGGCCGGCGCCGAGGTGGTGCATGGCGGCAACGACCACGTCCACGTCTCCGGGCACGCCTCCCAGGAAGAGCTCAAGTTCATGCTCAACCTCACGCGGCCCGAGTGGTTCGTGCCCGTGCACGGTGAGTACCGGCACATGGTCCACCACGCGATGCTCGCCGAGCAGTCGGGGGTGCCATCCGACCGGGTCATCATCTGCGAGGACGGCGACGCGCTCACGCTCGACGCGGACGGGATCGCCGTGGCGCGCGAGGCCGTGCCGGCCGGCTACGTCTACGTCGACGGCATCGTCGGCGACATCGGGCACGGCGTGCTGCGCGACCGCCGCAACCTCGCCGAGGAGGGGTTCGTCGCGGTGATCGTGACGATCGACAAGCACACCGGGGAGATCGTCACCGGGCCCGAGATCGTGACCCGGGGCTGGGTGCACGGCGAGGAGGCTGAGGCCCTGCTCGACGAGGCCCGGGCCGCCGTGCGCGCCTCCATCGAGGAGGCCACCCGGGAGGGGGCGACCGACTTCGAGACGATCCGGCGCCACGCCCGCCGGGCCGCCGGTCGGTTCATCGCCGACCGCACCCGGCGCCGCCCGGCTGTGATCCCCGTGGTCATGGAGGTCTGAGGCCCGGCCGCACGGTCCATATCCCGCGAAACCCGCGAATCGTGCTCATGGGGCCGATGTGGTCAGCGGGGCTGAAGCCTCCACTGTTTCTGGTGTTGCCGCTGTTACTGTCGCCGGCGATGGCAGCCACGAAGACCTCCCGCGCCCGTCGCAAGCCCGCGGCCCGGTCCACCGCCCGTCGGTCGACCTCCCGCCGGTCCACGACCCGCCGCCCCGCCCGCCGGACCCCGGCCTCCCGCCGCCGGTCCACCGCCGCCCGAACCGGACCCTCGAGGGTCCGGGTCGCCTGGACCGAGCAGCTCGGCGGCCACGCGGCCGATGCCCTCGCGGTCGGGCTCGCCGCCCTCGCCGCCCTCACCGCGCTGGCCCTGCTCACCGACCTCGCCGGACCCTTCGGTTCGGCCTGCCAGTCCGCCATCACCTTCCTCGCCGGCCGCGGCGCCTTCCTCGTGCCGGTGCTCAGCATCGGCGTCGCGGTGGTGCTGCTGCGGCACCGTGATCCGGTCGCCGATGGGGCGCCGGTCCACCTGCTGCGCATCGGGGTCGGCCTCGCGCTGCTCGTGGCCGGCCTCCTCGGCCTGCTCTCCCTCGGTGGCGAGCTGGCGGTCGACGTGCCCGCCTCGGCGCTGCGCGACGGTGGTGGCCTGCTCGGCGCGCTCGTCGCGGTCCCGACGGCCGCCGTGCTCGGCACGGTCGGTGCTGCGGTGATCCTCGTCGCGGCCGTCGGCCTCGGGTTGCTGGTGGCCACCGGCACCCCGCTCGCCCGGGTCGCGGCGTGGCTCGTCGCGGCGTGGCGCACGCTCGCTGGGCACGCCAACCGCTTCCTCGAACTCGAGGACGAGCCGGAGGTCGACGAGGAGCCCGAGCCCGAACCGGCGCCGAAGCCCGCCCGGACCCGCCGTGCCACGGTCGAGACGATCGACCCGGTCGCGCCGGAGCCGATCCCCGAGCCCGTCGCAGTCATCGAGGAGCCGGAACCGGAGCCCGAGCCGGAGCCGGAGCTGATCGATCCCGAGTTCGTGGACGACGAGCCGGAGGCGCCGATGGCCGTCACCGCGCCGGTGCACACCGACTGGGTCCTGCCCTCGATCGACCTGCTGCGCCGTTCGCAGCAGACCTCGATGGACACCCGCGCCATCGAGGCGAGCGGGGCGGTGCTCGAGCAGACCCTGCGCGACTTCGGCGTCGACGCGCAGCTCGTCGGCATGACCGTCGGCCCGACGGTGACCCGGTACGAGCTCGAGCTCGCCGCCGGCGTGAAGGTCAACAAGGTCACCGGCCTGAGCCACGACATCGCGTACGCGCTCGCCAGCAACGACGTGCGCATCCTCGCCCCGATCCCGGGTCGCTCGGCGATCGGCGTGGAGGTGCCGAACAAGCAGCGCCAGCCGGTGACCCTCGGCGACATCCTCGCCTCCGACGAGGCTGGCCGGGCCAGCCACCCGCTCGAGGTCGGCCTGGGGCGCGACATCGCGGGCAAGGCCATGATGCTGAACCTCGCCACGATGCCGCACCTGCTCATCGCCGGGCAGACCGGCGCGGGCAAGTCCTCCTGCATCAACTCGATCATCACCTCGATCCTCATGCGCACTTCACCCGACCAGGTTCGACTCATCCTCATCGACCCCAAGCAGGTCGAAATGGGTCAGTACGCGCGTCTTCCCCATCTGCTCACCGCTCCGGTCACGAATCCGAAGAAGGCCGCCAACGCACTCGGGTGGGCCGTGAAGGAGATGGAGCGCCGCTACGACCTCTTGG
>JBJTQX010000026.1:0-8273 GCA_046075855.1 Actinomycetes bacterium | reverse complement strand
CGATGCCGCGGGCGAAGATCGATTCACCCGGTTCGGCGGGGGCCTTGCGACCGGTCGATGAACCGGGTGCACCCGGACGGAACGCTGCGCACCCGCCACCTCACGGTCAACGTCATCACCGACATCGATGAGGAGGCCGGTACCGCCACTGCGCGCTCGGGCTTCGTGGTGCTCCAGCAGACGCCCGCACTCCCGCTCCAGCCGATCGTGACGGGTCGCTACCGCGACCGGTTCGAACGGGTGGACGGCGAGTGGCGCTTCGTGCAGCGGCACATGGTGGTCGACCACGTGGGCGACGTGCGTGAGCACCTCACCTTCGACCTCGGGCGGTTCGTGGACGGTTAGCGCTCAGGCCTCGACCGCGGTGAGGTCCTCGGCGAGCAGGATGCGACCGTCGAAGTGCTCGGCCGCGAGGTCGACCCACTCCTGGCCCTGCCCGATGGGCGGGGCGGGGACGGGGTGGGTGAGCACGAGGGTGCCTACGCCGTTGCGAGCTGCGGTGCGGGCTGCGTCCTCGACCGAGGAGTGGTAGTCGAGGATGTCGGTGAACCGCTGCACCGGGATGTTGCGCACGATGTCCGCGCGCACCACGGTCTGCACGTAGACGTCGGCTCCCGCGCAGATCGTGTCGAGACCCTCGCACGGGATGGTGTCGCCGGCGATCGCCACGACCTTCCCCTCCGCCTCCACCCGGTACCCGACGGTCGGGTGCACCGGCGCGTGGTTCGTGGGGGCCGCGACGACCCGGACCCCCTCGAGGTCGAGCGCCACGCCGCCGCTCACGTCGGTGACGAGGTTCTCGGGCTGCCAGGTCAGGTCCTCGTGGTGCGCGAGGCGGTAGCCGATGTCGTCCTGCAGCACCGCCATCGTGCGGTCGATCCAGCGGGTGGTCCCCTCCGGGCCGACGACGGTGAGCGGCATCGGCGCGAACGACTGCACCCAGCGGGTGGTGATGACGTCGTTGACGTCGGTGGTGTGGTCGCTGTGCAGGTGCGTGAGGAGCAGCGCATCGAGCATGCCCGGGGCGACCATCGCCGCGGCGAGGCGCATGAGGACGCCGCGGCCCGCGTCGAAGAGCAGGTGCTTCCCGGCGGCCTGCACGAGGGTGGCCGGTCCGGCCCGGTTCGGATCGGGGAGGGGCGAGCCGGTGCCGAGGGTGGTGACGATCATGGGAACTCCCGGATCAGGTGCCGTCGGTGCGGATGAAGGTGTCGATGATCTCCACGAGGCGCTCGGGCGCGTCCTCCTGGATGAAGTGGTTCGCGCCCTCGATCTCGATGTGGTCGAGGCTCTGGGCGCCGGGGATGAGCCGCTGGAGCTTGCGGTGGGCGCCGGGCTTGTAGGCGACCATGTCGTCGGTGCCGAACACCGTGAGGAACGGCTTCGTCCACGCTTCGAGGTAGGTCCAGGTGTCGCGGCACTGGGGCACGCCCGGGTTGTCGGGCTGCACCGGGATGAGCAGCGGGAACTCGAGCGCGCTCGCCTGGTACCGCTTGTCGGGGAAGGGAGCGTCGTAGGCCGCGGCCTCCGCGTCGGAGAGCAGCCGGGTGACCCCGCCGCGCACGAGCGCACCGATCGGGAGCTCGTCGGCCGCCTGCGAGAAGTCCAGCCACTGCTGCATGAACGCGTTCACGCCCTCGCCCACCGGCAGGCCGGTGTTCGACGCGATGACGCGATCGAAGCGGTCGCCCTCGCGTGCGAGCACGTTGAGCCCGATCGTGCCGCCCCAGTCCTGGCAGTACAGGGTGGCGTGGCGCAGGTCGTTGGCCACGACCCACTGGGATACGAGGTCGACGTGCCGAGCGAGCGTGAAGAAGCTGCGGTCGGTCGGCTTGTCCGACCGGCCGAGGCCCATGAGGTCGAGCGCGACCACCCGGTGCCCGCGCGCCGCGAGGCCCCGCACCATGTGGCGGTGCAGGTACGACCAGGACGGGTTGCCGTGCATGAGCAGCACGGGCGAGCCGTCGGCGGGGCCCTCCTCGACGTGGTGGAACCGCAGGGCCGTCCCGTCGTCGGCTGCGACCTCGGTGTAGTGGGGCGCGAAGTCGTAGTCGGGGAGTCCGACGAAACGGTCGTCCGGGGTGCGCAGCACCTCGACCATGGTCAGCCCGCCGCGGTGATGGTCTCGACGAGGCGGTCGACCCGGGGCTCGTCGAGCACGACGACCACCTGCTCCTCGACCCCGGACACCGCGGTGAGCGCCGGGATCGCGTCGGGCTGCACCCGGTCGAAGCGCACGTCGTTCCAGGTCCGTGCGTCCCCGAGGATCACGCCGTCGACGGTGAAGTGCGCAACCGGGGTCACGCCGTCGGGCTCGGCGCCCGCGCCCCCGTCGGCCACGCGGCGCACGCGCAGCACGAGCGATCCGTCCGCCGCGGTGCCGGGCCCGGTGGCCACGGGCTCGGTGCCCATGACGATCGTGAACTCCATGCCCGCCTCCTTGTGCTCGTGCTGGGCCTTGAAGTCGTCGCGACGCTGCATGGCGAAGAAGGCGGCCCGGGTCGGGTAGTCGACGATGCCGATGCGGTCCCACGCGGGCGTGCCCGCAGGCTGCTCGGCGACGCGGGCGAGGAAGGCCGGCACGGCGCCGACCGCCGCGAGCGGGCCGAGCGGCGCGTACCGGTCGTCGGCCTCCTCGCCGGACACCCCCGCCTCGTTGCCGCCCTCGTACTGCGCGACCGCGTGGTACTTCATGAGGTTGAGCATCCAGACGTGCCCGTCCTCCTCGGCGGGGAGGTGGAGCCAGCGGCTCGCGGTCTCGAGGTTGATCTCGCCGTACGCCGGGGATGAGCTCGCCACGGTTCCTCCTGTGCAGCCGGGGGTCCGGCAGGAAATGGCAGTCTGTCTGCCAATAGGCGACCGTGCAAGCGACGCCCGGCGCAGGCGGGGGCGGGCCATGATGGGATCCGCCCGAGGAGGTGCGGTGTCCGAGCAGCTGCAGATCGCGAACACGGGGTTCCTCATCCTGACCCTCATCGCCGACGCGGCCGTGGTGGTCGCGCTGCTGCTCGGCCTCGGCGGGGCGGTGCTCGCGCCGGTGGCCCGGACGCGCGACTCGGTGGTCGCCGTCGTGGGGCCGGAGGCCCGCAAGCTCGCGTTCGCCGTGGCGGCGGTCTGCACCGTGGGCAGCCTCTACTACTCGCTCGTCCAGCACTTCACGCCCTGCGAGCTCTGTTGGTACCAGCGGATCTGCATGTACCCGCTCGTGGTGATCCTCGGGGTGGGCGCGTGGAAGCGTGCGCCGTTCACCCGGCTCACCGCGCTGCCGTTCATCGTGTGCGGCCTCGGGGTGTCGTCCTGGCACTTCCTCCTCGAGCGCTTCCCGACCATCGAGGCCGGTGCGTGCTCGGTCGACGTGCCCTGCAACGCCCCGTGGTTCGTGGAGCTCGGCTTCATCACCCTCGCCTTCATGTGCCTGAGCGGCATGGCGCTCATCGCTACGCTGCTCCTCGTCGATCGCGCGCACGAGCGCGCCACCCAGGAGGTCACCGCATGAGCGCCGCCCCCGCTCGGAACTCGAAGCGTTGGTTCTGGCCCGTCGTCATCGGCGGCGTGGCGATCGTCGCGGTCCTCGCGATCGTGCTCGGCTCCCGCGGCGGGGACGGCGGGAACTCGGGCGGCACCGGGTCGACCGGGGGCGGGCCGGTCGAGGTGGCCAAGGTCGTCGACGTCACCGGGGAGGCACTGCCCGAGTTCGAGACCTCGGTGGGGGACCCGGCGATCGGCGAGCGGGCGCCGACCCTCGAGGGTGTCGACTTCTCGCGCGCCGCGGTCACGGTGGGGGGCAGCAGCGGCGAGCCGCAGGTCGTCTCGTTCGTGGCCCACTGGTGCCCGCACTGCCAGCGCGAGGTGCCGATCATCGTCAGCCTCGCCCGGCAGGGGGTCTTCGAGGGCGTCGGGCTCTCGGCCGTCGTCACGGGGACCCGACAGGACGCCCCGAACTACCCGCCGTCCGAGTGGCTGAGCCGCGAGCAGTGGAGCGGCACGATCCTCGTCGACACCGCCGAGGGCACCGCGGCGAGGGCGTACGGCCTCACCGGGTACCCGCTCCTCACGTTCATCGCGGCCGACGGGTCGGTGGCCGGTCGGTGGTCGGGGGAGATGGAACCGGCGGACCTGCAGGCCAACGTCGAGGCGCTCAAGGCCGGTCGACCGCTCCCGATGACGCTGGTGCGCTGACCTCGACTCAGGCGATCCGGGCTGCGGACTCGCCCGCCCGGCGTCCGAAGAACGAGCCGTCGCCGAGCGAGATGCCGCTCACGTAGCCGTGTGCCGCGATGCCCGCCGTGGTGCGGCCGGCCGCGAAGAGCCCGGGCACCGGGTGGCCGTGGGCGTCGAGCACCTGCGATGCGGGATCGGTGGTCAGCCCGCCGAGCGTGAAGGTCGCGTAGATCGCCTTCGACTCCACGCGCAGGTCGATGGCGCCGAGCGGCGGACGCAGTGGCACGAGGAACTCCGGTTCCTTGTGCCACTCCGGGTCCTCGCCCCGCTCGGCGCTCGCGTTGTACGCAGCGATGGTCTCGGCGAGCGCAGTGGGCGGCACGCCGATGTCGGCCGCGAGCTCCTCGGGCGTCTCGGCCGCCCACTGGAGGCGCATGCCCACGAAGTTCACCTCGAAGGTGTCCTCGCTCACGACCATGTAGACGTCTCCGCCCCGTCCGGCGAGCGCCTGGTGGCCGATGCGACCGGTGTAGGTGTCCTCGTTGATGAAGCGCTTCCCGTCGCGACCGATGAGGATGTTGCGGGCCATGCGGTGCGGCGGCCCGATGGGCAGCGCGCACTCGAAGGAGCCCATGCGGGTGCTCGCCCCGCCCACACCCCAGCCGAGGCGGATGCCCCGCCCGTCGTCGTGGTCCTGCCCGACCCGCCAGGCCGGGAACGGGCGCCCGGCCTCCGGGCAGTGCTCGGCCACCATCTCCTCGTTGAAGATGAACCCGCCGGCGGCGAGCACGACGCCGCCGATCGCCCGCACGGTGAGGTCGCGCCCGTCGACCCGGACCACGAGTCCGACGACCCGACCTGCGTCGACCACGAGCCGCTCGACCCGGGCGTCGGTGTGCACCTGCACTGCGGTGGACCCGAGGGCGGCGGTGAGCCGTTCCATGATGAACCCGCCCGCGGTGTCGGGGAACTCCGGGTGGTGGCCCCTCGGCACGACGTCGGCGATCTCGGTGAACGGCCAGGAGTCCTCACCGCCGGAGAAGCACAGGCCGGCCTCGGTGACCGGTTCGCGGTTGGGCTCGTCGCAGAACTCGGCCTTGAAGGGCACGCCGTGGTCGACCAGCCAGTGGTAGTGCGCGACGGAACCCTCGCAGTAGGCGCGCACCTTGTCCGCGTCGGCGTCGGGACCGCAGGCCGCGAGCAGGAACCGCTCCATGTTCGCAGGCGTGTCGTGGAACCCGAGCGCCTCCTGGATCGGCGTGCCGCCGCCGAGGTAGATGAGGCCACCCGAGAGGGCCGAGGTGCCACCCGGCGCGCCAGCCCGCTCGAACGCGAGGACGCGGGCACCCGCTTCGACGGCCGCGATGGCCGCGCAGGTCCCGGCGATGCCGAGGCCCACGACCGCGACGTCGGTCTCGAGGTCCCAGGTCTCCACCTCGCGCGCGTCGAGCGGGGCGATCGGTGCGGTGGCCTCGCTCACAGCTTCGTGATCACCTCGTCCGCGAACCGGGCGAGGGAGTCGAGTTTCACCGAGAGGTCGTTCGGGTCGCCGCCGTAGAAGTACCAGGGCACGGTCTGCAGCTCCGTGACCCCCTTGTCCTCGAGGCGCTTGTAGCCGTCGAGGTCGAACACGTCGATGCAGAGCGCGTTCACCTCGAAGGGCAGGTGGTCGCGGCCGTACTCGGCCCGGTAGCGCGCGAGTTCGCCGAGCGCGTGGGTGATCTCGGCCTCCGAGTTCTGCACGGAGATCCAGCCGTCCGCGAGACGGGCGGCCCGACGGAAGCCCGGATCGCTGAGCCCGCCGACGTAGATGGGTACGGCACGCTCGGGGGCCGGAGAGATCATGAGCCGGTCGAAGTCGTAGAACCGCCCGTGGTACTCGTGGAACTGCGCACCACCGCCACCGCAGATGAGCTGGAGGATCTCGATCATCTCGTCGGCCCGCTTGCCCCGCGTGCGCATGTCGGTGTGGGTCCAGGTGAACTCCTCGGGGATCCACGAGAGCCCGACGCCGAGGGCCACCCGCTCGTCGGAGAGCACGGCCATCGACGAGAGCTGCTTGGCGACCATGAGTGGGTCGCGGATCGGCAGCTTCACGACGTTGGTGAGGAACCGGATGCGCTCGGTCACCGCGGCCATCGCGGCGATCGAGATGAACGGGTCGACGAACGGCGTGTCGGCCGGCCAGAACCGCCCGCCGTCCGCGCTGTACGGGTAGTCGGCGGACACGGTCTCCGGGTAGAAGACCGAGTCGGGCACGGTGATCGAGTCGAACCCGGCGGCCTCGGCGGCGCGCGCCATCGGCAGCAGGTGATCGGCGGGGAACATCGGGAAGGCGGCGGTCCACTTCATGGACGCCGAGGTTACGGGAGGCGGCCTCAGTCCTCCGGTTCGACCGCGATGCGTGTGATGCCGGGGAACGCGCAGGAGTAGAGGTCCCGGCCGAACCCGGGGGCCGGGAAGACCGGGGCCATGAGGGGTGAGCCGGTGTCGACCCGGCCCCGCTCGGCGCCGGTCTCGATGTCGACCACCACGACCTGCTCCATCATGCGCTCGAGGTCGTGGTCGTGAGTCACGAGCTCGCCCGTGTCGGGGTACAGCACCATGTGCGGGCCGTGGCCCTGCTCTCGCTGCCAGCGGATACTCGTCGAGCCGTCCTCACGGATGTCGAACGCGGTCATCGTGGCGTTCGCCGAGTCGAACCCGACCGCGATCGAGCGGGACTCGTCCACCACCGGCGGGTTGGCCACGATGCCCATCGGTGCGCCGCAGATCTCGTGGAGCGTCACCGAGCCGTCGCGCAGGTCCGCCCGCACGAGGTGGAGCGGCGCCGGGGACGCGCCGTTCGTGCGGAACGATCCCTTCGCCATGAACCCCTCGGTGCCCTCGCCGTCGTCGAGGAACCACGCGGCTCCCGACGCGATCACTGCGTCCCAGCCGTAGGTCTGACCCTCGATCGTCCGGTAGAGCCCGTCGAACGCGGTGTCGAGGGTCCAGCCGCCGGCCCAGTGGAGCCGGAAGATGTGCTCGGTGCCCACGACGTAGAGGGTGTCGCCGTCGGCGCTCAGGCGGGCGATGGACCGCTCCGGCAGCACGAACTCATCCGTGCGGGGTTCGAGGGTGACGGGATCGAGCGCCACGATGCCGGTCGGCTCCTCGGAGTCCTTCCCGAAGTCCTTCGTCACCATCGTGCCGTCGTCGAGCAGCACGAACGAGTTGTACGGACGGTTCCGCGGCAGCTCGCGCGCCGCGACGACCTCGAGTGAGTGCGGGTCGAGGCGGTGCGCCCAGCGTCCGTAGGTCTGGAGGATGAACCCGTCGGCCGCGACCGCGATGCCGCCGGGCCACGTCGGCCCGGCCGGCAACTCGCCCGAGGAGGTGATCGTCTCGAGCGTGATCGGGTCGATGCGTTCGACCATGCCGACCGAGTCCGGTCCGAGCGTGTGGCGCTGCAGGAACAGCTCGCCCTCGTCCCGGTGCACGACCATCGTCGCCGCCGGGTCGAAGCGGAAGTGTGCGGTGAGCCGTTCGCCCGCTCGGATCCCGAGACCCGCCCCCGAGTGCGGCACCTGGTTGCGGCGCGGTCCGCCGTCCTCGGCCGGCCAGCGGCTCGGGTAGTAGGCGGAGGACGGGTGCGACTCGGCCACGGGGGCTAGAGGTCGGGGAGGCCGAGCGCGAGGTTCGCCTCCTCCAGGCCGCCGTCGATCTCGAAGAGCTTGCCGGTCACGAACGAGGCGGCCGGCGACGCGAGGTACACCGCGCCGATCGCGATGTCCTCGGGCTTGCCGAGCCGCTTGAGCGGGGTGCCGGCGACCATGGTGTTGCGGAGCCCGTCGTCGGTGAGCACCGTCTCGAGCGCGCTCGTGGCGATCGATCCGACCGCGATGCCGTTCACCCGGATCCGGGGGGCGAGGTCGGCGGCCATGAGGCGGGTCATGTGGGTGAGCGCGGCCTTGGCCGTGCCGTAGGCGACGAAGCCGCGGTCCCGCAGACGGCCGATGGTGGACGAGATGTTCACCACCGAGCCGCCGCCCTGCTCGAGCATCTGGGGCACCGCCGCCCGGGTGAGCACAAAGGCCGTGGTCACGTTGAAGTGGAAGGAGCGCTCGAGG
>JBJTQX010000025.1:0-8109 GCA_046075855.1 Actinomycetes bacterium | reverse complement strand
ATCGCCCGGGAGGTCGTCGAGCCCGGGTCCCCGACCCTGGGCCTCCTGGTCGAGCGGTTCGGGCCCGCCATCCTCGCGGCGGACGGGAGCCACGACCGCCCGGCCCTCGCCCGGGTCGCCTTCGCCACGGATGCGGATCGCAAGGACCTCGATGCCATCACCCACCCGGCGATCGGTGCGCGGTTCCTCGAACGGATCGCCGAGGCACCGCCGGGCGCGATCGTGGTGCACGACGTGCCCCTGCTGGCCGAGTCGGCGGCGGCAGCCTCGCGGGGGTACGCCGCGATCATCGTCGTGGAGGCGCCCCGGGACGTCCGACTCGACCGGCTCGAAGGACGGGGACTCGAACGGGCCGACGCCGAGGCCCGGATGGCTCAGCAGGCGAGCGACGAGGATCGGCGTGCCCTCGCCTCGCACCTCGTCGACAACTCGGGTGCCCCGGATGCGCTCGAGGCGCAGGTCCGACGGATCTGGGCGGATCTCGAACGGCTCCGCGACGAGGCGGCCGCCACACCTCCCGAGGCCTGACCGCTCGACCCGTACACTCGGAACATGCCGCCGTTCGAACTGGTCTCGGAGTTCGAACCCTCGGGCGATCAGCCGAAGGCGATCGCCGAGCTGGCCGCCGGCCTCCGCCGGGGCGACCAGTCGCAGACGCTCCTCGGCATCACCGGATCGGGCAAGTCGTTCACCGTCGCGGCGCTCATCGCTGAGGTCCAGCGGCCCACGTTGATCCTCGCGCCGAACAAGAGTCTCGCGGCGCAGCTGGCCGCGGAGTTCCGTGAGCTGTTCCCGCGCAACCGTGTGGAGTACTTCGTCTCCTACTACGACTACTACCAGCCGGAGGCGTACATCCCGTCCTCGGACACCTTCATCGAGAAGGACTCCTCGATCAACGAGGAGATCGACCGGCTCCGTCACTCGGCGACGTCCGCGCTGCTCTCACGGCGTGACGTGGTGATCGTCGCCTCGGTATCGGCGATCTACGGCCTGGGCTCTCCGGAGATGTACGCACGGCAACTCATGACCGTCCGGGTCGGCGAGGAGCACGAGCAGCGGGCACTGCTCACCCGGCTCGTCGAGCTCCAGTACGAGCGCAATGACGTGTCCTTCGTGCGGAACAAGTTCCGCGTCCGTGGCGACACGATCGAGATCTTCCCGGCCTACGAGGAGCGAGGCATCCGGATCTCGCTGTTCGGTGACGAGGTGGAGCGGATCACCACCGTCGATCCGCTCACCGGCGAGATCGTCGAGGAGCTCGACACGATGGTGCTGTTCCCTGCGTCGCACTACGCGACGGACGAGGAGCAGATGCGCATCGCCATGGAGGGCATCGAAGCCGAACTGGGCGAGCGACTCCGCTGGTTCCATGAGCACGAGAAGTTGCTGGAGGCCCAACGGCTGCGCATGCGCACGACCTACGACCTCGAGATGATGCGCGAGATCGGGTTCTGCTCGGGGATCGAGAACTACTCGCGTCATCTCGACGGTCGTGCCGCCGGGCAGGCGCCCTACACGCTCCTCGACTACTTCCCCGACGACTTCGTGGTGGTGCTCGACGAGAGCCACGTGACCATCCCGCAGCTGCACGGGCAGTTCGCGGGTGACCGGTCCCGCAAGGAGACGCTGGTCGAGCACGGTTTCCGTCTCCCGTCGGCCCTCGACAACCGACCGCTGCGCTTCGAGGAGTTCATGGAGAAGGTCCACCAGATCGTCTACCTCTCCGCGACTCCGTCCCGGTACGAGCTCGAGCACTCCGACCAGATCGTCGAGCAGATCGTGCGCCCCACCGGCCTCATCGACCCGGAGGTGGTGGTTCGTCCCACCACGGGGCAGATCGACGACCTCGTGCACGAGATCCGGCTGCGGGTCGAACGGGAGCAGCGGGTGCTCGTCACCACGCTCACGAAGAAGATGTCGGAGGACCTCACCGATTACCTCGTCGAGTTGGGCATCCGGGTGCGGTACCTCCACTCCGAGGTGGACACCCTAGAGCGGGTCGAGCTGCTCCGGGCGCTGCGACTCGGTGAGTACGACGTGCTCGTGGGCATCAACCTGCTCCGGGAGGGACTCGACCTGCCCGAGGTATCCCTCGTGGCGATCCTCGACGCGGACAAGGAGGGTTTCCTCCGTTCCGAGACGAGCCTGATCCAGATCATCGGTCGAGCCGCGAGGAACGTCGACGGTCAGGTGGTCATGTACGCCGACCAGGTGACTGATTCGATGCGCCGTGCGATCAGCGAGACGAACCGGCGCCGGCAACTCCAGGTCGCCTACAACGCCGAGCACGGCATCGACCCGCAGACCGTGCGCAAGAAGGTGTCCGACATCCTCGAGATGGTGCGAGCGCGCGAGGGCGACGATGACGCCGCGGTACCCGGTGCGAGGGGGCGGCGGTCGGCGATCTTCGCCGACCTCGCGGGGGTACCGCCGGATGAGCTGGGCCGGCTGGTCCAGCAGCTGCAGGAGGAGATGGCCCAAGCCGCGAAGGACCTCCGGTTCGAGGAGGCCGCCCGGCTCCGCGACGAGATCAACGAACTGAAGCGCGAGCTGCGCGCCGCAGGCTGACCACGATCGTCGGGCCCCGGCGAGCCATCGGTACCATGCGGCGATGCCGCCGGAGCGCACGTCCCGCACCCCCGCTCGCTCCTCGAGCGGAGCCCGTGCGGCGAACGCGTCGGCGGCGAAGGGTCGGAGCGCCGGGGCCTCGGGCACGTCGGCGCGCAAGGCGGCGGCGAAGGTCTCCGGGTCCGCCGCCAAGGGCACCACGGCGAAGAAGGCGGGCGGCGAGCAGTCGGTGAAGGCCGATCCGAAGGCGGCTGCGACGCCGAGGCGACGCACCGCCGCGAAGACGGCGGCACCGACCGCCACCGCCGTGCGCGCGCCGGCCGCGCCGCGGGGCGAACCCGATCGCATCTCGGTCCGGGGGGCCCGGGAGCACAACCTCCGTGGCGTCGACATCGACCTGCCGCGTGACCGGCTCGTCGTCATCACCGGGCTCTCGGGTTCGGGTAAGTCTTCGCTCGCCTTCGACACCATCTACGCGGAGGGTCAGCGGCGGTACGTGGAGTCGCTCTCCTCGTACGCGCGGCAGTTCCTCGGACAGATGGACAAGCCGGATGTCGATTTCATCGAGGGCCTCTCGCCGGCCATCTCCATCGACCAGAAGTCGGCCTCGAGGAATCCGCGTTCGACCGTCGGGACGATCACCGAGATCTACGACTACCTGCGCCTGCTCTTCGCCCGCATCGGGGTGCCGCACTGCCCGGACTGCGGTCGGGTCATCACCCGCCAGACGCCCCAGCAGATCGTGGATCGCATCCTCGCCCTGCCCGACGGCACGAGGTTCCAGGTGCTCGCCCCGGTGGTCCGGGGTCGCAAGGGGGAGTACGAGGGCCTGCTCGCCGACCTCGCGCAGCAGGGGTACACGCGTGCCCGGATCGATGGCGAGACCGTCGAGCTGGCCGATCGCCCCAAGGAGCGACTCGCCCGGTACGAGCAGCACACCATCGAGGTCGTGGTCGATCGGCTCGTGCGCCGCGACGGGATCGAACGACGGCTCACCGATTCCCTCGAGACCGCGCTGCGGCTCGCCGAGGGCATCGCCGAGATCGAGGTGGTCCCGGGGGAGGGTGAGGAGCAGACCGAGGCGCTCACCTTCTCGGAGCACCTCGCCTGCACGCACTGCGGCCTGTCCTTCGACGAGCTCGCACCCCGGAACTTCTCGTTCAACTCGCCCTACGGCGCCTGCGAGCGGTGCGACGGCCTCGGCACCCGGTTCGAGGTCGACCCGGAACTGGTGATCCGTGACGAGGACCTCTCGATCGCCGACGGCGCGATCGCGCCGTGGTCCGGTTTCCGCGGGGAGTTCTTCACCCGATTGCTCACCGCGGTCGGCGACGAGCACGGCTTCTCCGTGGACACGCCGTGGCGGGCGCTGCGCGCCGCCGATCGCAAGGTGATCCTCCACGGCGCCGGCAAAACGCAGGTACTCGTGAAGTACAAGAACCGGTACGGGCGACGGCGCGAGTACCGGTCGACGTACGAGGGTGTGATCCCGTGGTTGCAGCGTCGGCACACCGACGCGGACAGCGAGCGGTTGCGGGAGCAGATCGAGGGCTACATGCGGGAGGTCCCGTGTCCCGCATGTGAGGGTGCTCGGCTCAAGCCGTCATCGCTCGCCGTCCGGATCGGCGGTCGCAGCATCGCCGAGGTCGGGAACCTCAGCATCCGGGACACCGCCGCGTTCTTCGAGGGCATCGAGTTCACCGCCCGAGACCGCATCATCGCCGAGCGGGTGCTCAAGGAGGTCAACGACCGGCTCCGGTTCCTCCTCGACGTCGGCCTCGACTACCTCAGCCTCAACCGCTCCGCGGGCACGCTCGCGGGCGGGGAGGCGCAGCGCATCCGGCTGGCCTCGCAGATCGGCAGCGGCCTCGTCGGGGTGCTGTACGTCCTCGACGAGCCGTCCATCGGCCTCCACCAGCGCGACAACCAGCGACTCATCGACACGATGGTGCGCCTGCGTGACCTCGGCAACACGGTCCTCGTGGTGGAGCACGACGAGGACACCATCCGGGTCGCCGACCACGTGGTCGACATCGGCCCGGGGGCCGGTGAGCACGGCGGGCGGGTCGTCGTGTCCGGCAGCGTCGCGGAGCTCATGGCCGAACCCGAATCCATCACGGGGCAGTACCTGTCCGGCGCACGTCGCATCGAGGTGCCGCCGACTCGGCGGCCTCCGGGTGGGAACTGGATCGAGGTGCAGGGGGCCCGCGAGCACAACCTGCAGGACATCGACGTGCGGTTCCCGCTCGGGTGCTTCGTCGCGGTGACCGGGGTGAGCGGCAGCGGCAAGAGCACGCTGGTGAACGACATCCTCAACCAGGCCCTCTCCCAGCGCATCTACCGGTCGCGGGCCGTGCCGGGCAAGCACCGGTCGGTGAAGGGAATCGAGCACCTCGACAAGGTGATCACCATCGACCAGTCGCCGATCGGCCGGACCCCCCGTTCGAACCCGGCCACCTACACCGGCGTGTTCGACAAGATCCGGGCGCTGTTCGCGAACACCCCCGAGGCCAAGGTGCGCGGGTACCAGCAGGGCCGGTTCTCGTTCAACGTCAAGGGCGGACGCTGCGAGGCGTGTGCGGGCGACGGCACGATCCGGATCGAGATGCACTTCCTCCCCGACGTCTACGTGCCCTGCGAGGTCTGCAAGGGCGACCGGTACAACCGGGACACGCTCGAGGTGACCTTCAAGGGCAAGAGCATCGCCGAGGTGCTCGACCTTCCCGCCGAGGAGGCGTTGGCGTTCTTCGAGCACCAGCCGCCCATCGCCCGGCAGCTGCAGACCCTCGTGGACGTCGGCCTCGGGTACGTGCGGCTCGGGCAGCCCGCGCCGACGCTGTCGGGCGGTGAGGCGCAACGGGTGAAACTCTCGACCGAGCTCGGCAAGCGTTCGACCGGTCGCACCATCTACATCCTCGACGAGCCGACCACGGGGCTCCACTTCGAGGACGTGCGGCGGCTGCTCGGCGTGCTCCAGCGTCTCGTCGACGCGGGCAACACCGTGCTCGTCATCGAGCACAACCTCGACGTCATCAAGTGCGCGGACTGGATCGTCGACCTCGGCCCCGAGGGCGGCGACGGAGGCGGGAACATCGTCGCCGAGGGCACGCCCGAGACCGTGGTCGGGGTGCCGGGTTCCTGGACCGGGCAGTACCTCGCGCGCCTGCTCGACGGAGCGGGGGCGTGAACGATCGGCGGTTCGAAGCCTGGGAGACCCACGCCGGATGGTGGCAGGACGGGTTCACCGATGGCGCCGACCCCGAGTACGAGGAGCAGATCCTCCCGATCGTCGGTGAACACCTCACCGGCTGCCGCCGGGTCCTCGACGTCGGGTGCGGCGAGGGCCAGCTCGCTCGCCGAGCCGGAGCGGGCGGTTCCCGGGTGACCGGGTTGGACCCGATCGCCGCGCAGGTGGAACTCGCCGCCGCGCGGGGCGGTGGTCCGGACTACGTCCGTGGCGAAGCGGTGGCTCTGCCCTTCGCCACGGGTTCGTTCGATGCGGTGGTCGCCTGCCTCGTCTTCGAGCACCTCGAGGAACCGGACGCCGCGATCGCCGAGGTCGCCCGGGTGCTCGAGCCGCAGGGCCGGTTCCTGTTCCTGTTGAACCACCCGCTGCTGCAGGCACCGGGCAGCGGATGGGTCGATGACCACATCCTCGAGGAGCAGTACTGGAGGGTCGGCGCCTACCTGTCGGAGAGCGTCACCGACGAGGAGATGGAACCGGGCGTGGTGCTCCCGTTCGTGCACCGACCGCTCAGCCGGTACGTCAACGCGATGGCCGAGCACGGCCTGCTCGTCGACCGCATGCTCGAGCCGGCACCGCCGGCCGGCTTCCTCGAGCGCGCGCCCGGCTATGCGGATGCGGCCGAGTTCCCGCGGCTCCTCGTGCTGCGTGCGGTGCGCGTCTGAGTCCGCCGATCAGGTGATGTCGAGCATCCGCTGGAGGGCGATCCTCGCCCACTCGGCGGTCTCAGCATCGACGTGGATCTCGTTGACGGTCTCGCCGGCCACGAGACGTTCGAGGCACCACGCAAGGTGGGGCGCGTCGATGCGGAACATGGTCGAGCACGGGCACACGAGCGGATCGAGCGACACCACCGTGCGGTCGGGGTGCTCGGCCGCGAGCCGCTGCACCATGTGGATCTCCGTGCCGACGCCGATGACGGAGCCCGGGGCGGCTGCGTGCACCCACTCGAGGATGCGCTCGGTCGAGCCGACACGGTCCGCCACCTCGACCACCTCGTGGGCGCACTCGGGGTGCACGATGACCTCGCCGGTCGGGTACGCCGCCCGGAAGTCGGCGACGTGCTGCGGGGTGAACCGCTGGTGCACGGAGCACCACCCGCGCCAGAGCAGGATCCGAGCCGACCGGACCTCGTCGTCGGTGAGGCCGCCATGCTCCCGCCTCGGATCCCACAGTCGCATCTCCTCGTCGGCGAAGCCCATGGCGAATCCGGTGTTGCGGCCGAGGTGCTGGTCGGGCACGAAGAGCACCCGGTCGCCCCGGTCCAGTGCCCACTCGAGGACGGCCCGGGCGTTCGAGGATGTGCAGACGGCACCGCCGTGGCGTCCCACGAACGCCTTGATCGCCGCCGAGGAGTTCATGTAGGTGATCGGCACGACGCGGGAGGTGTCCACGATCCGCCCCAGCGACTCCCATGCCTCCTCGACCTGGTCGAGGTCGGCCATGTCGGCCATCGAGCAGCCGGCGTTGAGGTCGGGGAGGATCACGCGCTGGCCCGGCGCGGTGAGCACATCGGCCGACTCGGCCATGAAGTGCACGCCGCAGAACACGATGTCGGTCGCCGCGCTGTCGGCGGCGATGCGTGCGAGCCGGAACGAGTCACCGCGGGCGTCCGCCCAGCGGATCACCTCGTCGCGCTGGTAGTGGTGGCCGAGGATGAGCAGGCGGTCGCCGAGCGACGCCTTGGCCTCCTCGATCCAGCGCGCGAGGTCCTCGGGGGATGCCTGGGTGTAGCGGTCCGGCAGGGGTGCCTGGAGTCGCAGCATGGGTGGCCCTTCGGGCTGAGGTCCCGGTGAGGCCGGCGGGGACAGCCTGGTCGCCCACCGCGGGGTTGTCGGCCCCGGAACCGCTCTGTATGGCCGGAGTACCAGGCCGACCTGCCCCGAGTGTAGCGGTCGGTCACGGCCGGGCTCCGACGGCGCGCGTATCCGCGAGGATGGTGGCGTGCTCGAGCGACCGGCCAGCGGCTCCATCCCCGACGCTCCCGGCTCGTACCAGTTCCGTGACCGGGACGGTCGCATCATCTACGTCGGGAAGGCCAAGAGCCTCCGGAGCCGCATCGGGTCGTACTTCGCTCGTGCTGACACGTTGCACCACCGGACCCGTCAGATGGTCGAGGCGGCGGCTTCGGTGGAGTGGATCGAGGTGCGCAACGAGGTCGAGGCGCTCTTCCTCGAGCACAACCTCATCAAGCGGCACCACCCGAGGTTCAACATCGACCTCAAGGACGACAAGTCGTACCCGTACCTCGCCGTGACCGTCGACGAGACCTGGCCGCGGGCCATGGTGACCCGCGG
>JBJTQX010000024.1:0-45745 GCA_046075855.1 Actinomycetes bacterium | reverse complement strand
CGGGGCTGGGTCGACGAGATCATGGCGTGGCCCGACGACGCCGGGAACTGGATCCACTACCGCGAGATGACCGAGAACGGGCCGCGGCTGTGCCGCACCGAGAACTTCGTCCCGTACCACGAGGGGATCCGGGCGCTGCTGACCGAGGGGCCGATGATCGAGGCGGCGAGCGCGCTGCTCGGCGAACCGGCCGTGCTCTACAAGGAGAAGATCAACTACAAGGCGGCGGGCGGCGCCGGGTTCTCGCCGCACCAGGACGCACCGGCGTACCGCTTCATCGACCAGCACATCTCGTGCATGGTCGCGGTCGACGACGCCGACGCCGCGAACGGCTGCCTCGAGGTGGTCTCGAAGCGCCACCAGGAGGTGTTGCCCATGGACGCCGACGGGTGCATCCGGGGCGACGTCGTCACCGCGATGGTCTGGGAGACCGTGCCGGTGCCGGCGGGGACGACCCTGTGGTTCCACTCGCGCACCCCGCACCGCAGCGGTCCCAACACCTCGACCCGCGATCGCCGTGCGCTCTACCCGACGTACAACGCGCTCCGCGAGGGCGATCTTCGCGACGCCTACTACGAGCAGAAGTTCGCCGAGTTCGCCGCCGCCGAGGCCGACGGCACGCGGGTGCAGGTGTCGCTCATCAACGACTTCCAGGGGCGCCCGGTATGACGGAGATCTCGAGCGTCGCCGACGTGCTCGCGCTCTTCGAGCGGTTCGGCGACGACACCTACGGCGAGGATGTGACCCAGACCGAGCACGCCCTGCAGTGCGCGGCCATCGCCGAGGCCGACGGCGCGAGCGAGGCGCTCATCGTGGCCGCGCTCCTCCACGACGTCGGTCACCTCGTGCACCTCGACGAGACCGGCGAGGTTGCGGACGCCACGGTCGTGGACGACGTGCACGAGGCGGTGGGCGCCCGGGTGCTGGCCCGGGTCTTCGGGCCGGAGGTTACGGGCCCCATCGCGCTCCACGTCACCGCGAAGCGCTACCGCTGCGCGACCGAGCCCGGTTACGCCGAGGGGCTCTCCGAGGCATCCACCATCAGCCTCGCCATCCAGGGTGGCCCGCTCGGCGAGGCCGAGTGCGCGACCTTCGCCGCCCACCCGGCCGCAGTCGACGCGATCCGCCTGCGCGGCTACGACGACTGGGGCAAGCTCGACGACGTCGAGGTCCCGGGCTGGGACCACTACCGCCCCATGCTGGAGCGCCTCGCTCGCTAGGTGTCGGGGTACTCGACGGTCAGCGTCGAACCCTGCTCGGTCTTGGTCACTGCGATCCCCGTGGGGAGATCCCTCTGCATCTCGGTGACGTGGGTGATGACCCCGACCATGCGACCCGCGGTCTGCAGATCGTTGAGCACGGCGGTCGCTCGATCGAGCGTCTCGGCGTCGAGCGAACCGAACCCCTCGTCGATGAACAGCGCATCGAGCATGAGGTTCTGCTGGCCGGCGACCACCTCGGCGAGCCCGAGCGCGAGGGCCATCGAAGCCATGAACGTCTCGCCGCCCGAGAGCGTGTCGACCGAGCGGGATGCACCGGTGTGCATGTCGAACACGTCGAGGTCGAGGCCGCCCTGCTTCCGGCCGTCCGCCGCGCGACCGATCTCCATCCGGTACTGCCCGCCGGTCATCGCGTCGAGGTGGAGGTTCGCCTGCCGCGTGACCCGCTCGAGGTAGGCCGAGCACACCCACGACTCGAGCGCGATCTTCGGTGCCGCATTTCCAGAGGCGACGTCGTAGACGGTCTTGGCCGTCTCGGCTTCGGTCCTGGCTCGGGTCTCCTGTTCGATCCGGTCGCCGAGGCGCGCTCGAGCGTCCGTGATCCGCTTCGCAGCCGCACTCGCCGAGCCGAAGGCCTCGGTGGCCTCGTCCCGGGCGGTTTCGGCGGCCCCACGCGCTTCGAGGAGGTCGTCGAGCGCAGGCCGCGCATCGGGGATGGGTTGGCGTCCGAGTTCCTCGAGGTTGGCCGCGACGGTGATGCGCTCCTTGCCGCGCTCGGCGAGCGCGGCCCGCTCTGTCGCGAGCACTTCGGGGTCGAGCGCAGCCGCCGCGGCCGCACCCTCGTCGGCGAACCCCTTCTTCGCGAGGGCAGCATCGAGCACCTCGCGCTGTCCGCCGTGGAGCACGGTGGCCTTGGCGGCTTCCTGCAGCAGCGCGTCGTACCTGTTCAGCGCAGCGATGAGCGCCGAGGCCTCGGCGAGGCGCGCCTGCGCAGTCGTGGCATCAGTCGCGAAGGCTCGCGCGCGTTCCTCGCCGTCCGCCGCGGTCTTGCGGGCCACGCCGGCACGGGCGCGCGCCTCAGCGGCCTGCTCGGCGAGCGTCACGAGGGTCGGGTTGCGCTCGGCGATGAACTGCTCGGCCTCCGCCACGGCGGCCCTCCGCTGGTCGGCGTCGGACGCGAGGTCCCGCGCCTCGCCGAGTGCCGTCGCTGCGGCCGTGGCCCGATCGTTCGCCGCGCCGATCTCCTCGGCGGATGGCTTCGTCTCCCGCTTTGCCACCAACGCGCTCCGGTGGAGGTCGATGTCGGCCTCGGCCGCGGTCGCCGCGTCCAGTGCGGCCTGTGCTGCATCGACCTCGTCCACGGTGGCGGCATCGGCCGGTGCCGTTGCGGGGTGCGGGTGGTCGGTGGAACCGCAGGTCGGGCATGCGTCCCCGGGCGAAAGGTCGGCGGCGAGGCGGGCAGCGAGCGCCGAGATGTGTCGGTGCCTGGTCGCGGCGAGGACCTCGCGGGCGGCGAGGGACGCGGCTGCACGCTCAGCGAGCCTCGCTTCGGCCTCCTCGATCTGCCGGTCGAGGGTGATGCCCTCGTTGACGGCGGTGAGCGCATCCTGCGCGGCCTGCGCTTCGGCCTCGGCAGCGGCGATCCCAGCCGCGGCCGTCTCGGCTGCCTGAGCTGCAGTGCGGCGCTCGGGGAGTTCGGCCGTCACCCGCGCGATCTCTGCCTCCAGCTGCTCACGTTCTCGGTCGAATCGATCCGAGGCGTCGTCGGCGCTGCGCTCGTCTTTGCGTGCCTTCACGGCCGCTTCGAACTGCGCGATCGCCTCGCGGGCCGCCTGCTCGACACCCCGCTGCTCGTCGGCGAGCCCCGTGACGGCCCCTGCATCGCCGGGGGCTGCCGAACCGGTCGCGGCTGCGATCTCCGCTGCGACGGAGGCGGCAGCGTCACGGGCCAGTTCCTCCGCCGCCCGTGAGGACGCAGCCTGTTCGATCAGCGGGACGAGATCGTTCGCCGCTTCGGCCCGATCCAGTTCCGGCCCGCGCGCCGCGTCGGCCTCGGCGAGTTCCTCGAGTCGGTCCCGGGTCGCGAGCAGCGACGCTCGACGGTCCCAACGCTCGGCGAGGTCCTCTGCCGCGTCCGCGATCTTCTTCGCGGCGTCGTACGCAGCGTTCGCTGCCTTCGTCGCGGCATCCAGGCCGGCGACCATCGCGTCGGCCTGGGTGGAGAGCCCCTCGAGCGCGGCCGCGTCCATCTCCTCTGGGCCGTAGGGGTTCTCCTCCTCGTCGAACTCGATGCCGAGTGCAGCCGCCGCGTCGTCGCCGGCCTGGGCGATCACCTCGCACCAGTCATCGAGGACATCCTCGAAGAGTCGGTCGATCTCGCGGCCAGCTTCCTTGGCCGCCTCGGCGCGCTGGGACGACTCCTGCCGCAGGATCTCGACGGCGTCCTCGAACCGCTTGGTGCCGAAGAGCGCGCGCAGGAGCTTGAGGCGCTCCTTCGAGTCGGCGCGCAGCACCTCGGCGAAGCGACCCTGGGGGAGCAGGATCACCTGCTGGAACTGCTCAGCGTCGAGCCCGATGAGGTCGACGACGGCGGCGTCGACCTCCTTCTTCTTGGTCCCCACGGCCGTCCAACTCGAACCGCTCCGTTCGCTGAGACGGACGGACTCGGCCTCGGCGACCGTGCCCTCGCCTCGCTGCTTCGGTCGGTCGTACGACGGTGATCGCTCGATGAGGTACCGCTTGCTGCCGATCTCAAACTCGAACTCGACCTTCGTCGGCGTGCTGGCTGACGCGTAGTGCGAACGCAGGCGTTCGGTGTGCTTCCCTCGGACTCCGGCGCCCTTGCCGTAGAGCGCGAACACCATGGCGTCGAGGACCGTGGTCTTGCCCGCACCCGTCGGGCCGGTGATGAGGAACAGCCCGTGGTGGCCGAGTCGATCGAAGTCGACCTCATGCTCGCCGGGGAACGGCCCGAACGCCGAGAAGGCGATGCGCAGCGGCTTCATCGCTCCATCACCTCCCGGACGGCGCCCACGAGCAGGTCACGCTTCGGGCCCTCGAGTTCGTCGCCCCGGACGTCAGCCCAGTACCCGTCGGCCACCTGCTCGGGCGTGAGGTCCGCCATCTCCTCGAGGTTGGGCCCGTCGAAGCGCGAGCGACCCTGGAGACCCGTGTACTCGAGTGCGACCGCGTGCGGGAAGCGCTTGCGCAGTTGCGCCATCGCGTTCGTGCGCACCTCGTCGTCGGTGAGCTTGGCCCGGACCCACTTCGAGCGTGCATCCTCGTGCTCGGCACCGGAGAGCAGTTCCTCGAGCGTCCCCTCGATGGTGGCGACGCCGCGCCCGACCGGCACGGCGCGCACCTCGACCTCGATGCTCCCGTCCGGGGCCATCTCGACGAGGCGGACGGACTTCGCGCCCTCCTCGCTGAACGAGTACGGCAGCGGAGAACCCGAGTAGGCGATCGCGTCCGAGCCGGCGGTCTGCGGGCGGTGGATGTGCCCGAGGGCGGTGTACGAGAAGCCCTCGAACACCTCGACCGCAACGCGGTCGGTGCCCCCGACCCGCAGCGTCTTCTCCGAGTCCGAGACCTCGACGTTGCCCGCGACGAATGCGTGCGCGAGCAGGAGGGAGCGGGTGTTGCCGACCTGCTCGCGGGTGGCCCGCAGTGCATCGCGCATCGCCCCCTCATGCGTGCGCTCCACACCCAGGTCCGGGTACTCGCCGGACTCGTCGCGGGTGAAGTACATGCCCGGGTCGAGGAAGGGCAGCGGCACGATCGCCAGCGGGCCGTCCGTGAACTCCACGAGGATCGGCGCACCCGCGGTATCTCGTCCGATGGAGCCGCGCACGTGGATCCCCGACACGCCGAACGCCCGGGCCCCGAACCCGACCCGGGTCGAGTTGTCATGGTTGCCCGGGATGAGCGCAACGATCGCGCCCGCGTTGCGCAGTTCGGCGATCGCCGTGTCGAGGAGCTCGACCGCGTCCTCCGGGGGCACGCTCCGGTCGTAGACGTCGCCTGCGATCGCGACCATGTCGATGCGGTCCGTGCGGACGGTGTCCACGAGCCACTCCACGAATGCCCGCTGGTCGTCGATGAGCGGCATGCGCTCGAACTGACGCCCAAGGTGCCAGTCGCTGGTGTGGAGGATCCTCATCGTGCTCCCGGTGCTCGAACTCCTGTCACGGCCGGCCCGGCTGTGAAGACTTCATCGTTCCACGGGGGTCGGACAAGGTGCGGCCGTGGAAGCCAAGGTAGGCTCCCGCTGCACCGGAGGAGGCAAAAGTGTCTGAAATGGTGAACAACCGCAAGCTGACGGCGCTCTTTGACCAAGCGACGTATGGATCCTTACGCCTTCCCAATTTTCAGCGCGAGTTCGTGTGGGAGGTACCCACGCAGAAGCGACTTGCGGCGTCGCTGTTGCTACGAATTCCGTTGGGCGCAACGCTCTTCCTGGGCGGGTCAACGACGGACTTCAGCGCTCGGCTCATTGGTGCTCGAGATCAGCTGCCGATTTCAGTTGACCCGTCCCCCTGTACGTTCGTGCTCGACGGGCAACAAAGGTTGTCAACCTTGTACCACCTAATTGGCGACCCTTTTGGGATTGACGAGTGGGACCTTCGAGTTAGGCAGACATTTCCGAAACTCCAGCATCGCTGGGTTGTCAGGGTGACGCCACCCGCGACGGGCGGAACGGACCTCTTCGGCCTTCACTCGCTGGCCTTCAAGGGTTTACCAATGGAGCCCGACGTCGTCGTAGACGCCATTGAGGCCTACAAGGTCCGCTTGGGGGAAGGGTTTCACGAGGCTTGGCATCACCCGGCATTTAGGCCGGCCCCGGATGCAGGCGCAGAGGCGACCACGTTGGAGCGCGTTCGCTTGGCCGCAGCAGCCGGAGAGGTGCCCCTATGGCGTATTCGTGAGGAAGGAAAATCAGCGACTTCGCTGCACCGACAGGTTCTCCGCGTGATCGCCAACCGTCGAGCAGACGAGATCGAAGCTGAGCTGAAGGATGGTTCTGCAGGGGCAGATGTGGTTGACGCCCTCGTTGCACGGTTACCCGAACTAGCAGGCTTGGCCACGGCGAAGTGGCCTGATGGAAGCCGCAAGCAGGTCCTGAGTGAAGCTGCGGCGGACTGGGCGAAGGAAGTCGGCGACCTCCTCGGCGGCTGTGCCGACGAGGCGGTGCCGGTGATGGAGCTCGAGTCGAGGGATATCGATCGCGCGATTGTGATTTTCGAGTCGATGAACCAGGGGGGTACGCCGCTCTCCCACTTCGATTTGTTGAACGCACGCATCGCAATCAAGTCACCGGACAAGAATCTCAACCAGCTCCTGCAAGAGTTGATTGTTCTGACTTCAATCGAAATCACAAGTAAGTTGCTCGACGACCTAGTTGGCGACGAACTTGACGCGTGGACCCCTCGCGACGGCCGAATCGCTACGGCAAAGGGATTATTGACGTCATCCTTCAAGGACTCCTTCCTAGGGCTGCTCTCGGTAGTGGCGAAACTCTCAGTGCCTGGGTCCGACCTTTCGAGCATCACGGTTGCTGACACGAAACCTGCAAGGGCAATCGATCTCGGCGCGGAGGAGGTCTATGCGCACTGGGAGACTGCCGGAGTGTCGCTATTGCGGGCGTGGGCGTTTTTGCAAATTCGGTGCGGAGTTCGGACGGAGAGCGACTTGCGAAACAAGATGCTCCTCTTGCCGCTGGCAGTCACCTTGCGAGGGGAAGACGCGATGCGGAATCAGACGCTTCTGAATCGGCTCGAGTACTTCTATTGGTCTTCGGTTCTTACGAGCACGTATACCGAGCGGCAAAATGAGAACGCGCTGGAGGACGCGAAAGCGCTCGCTAAGTGGGTCGGCGGAACCTCAAGCGAGAACCCATTCACGAAACGCGCAGCCGATGCTCTCCATCAAGCGGGGTATGCCGACGATGCAACGCTGCTCAGGACCGACGAAGGGCTGAGCGTCAAGACAGACGTTGGTGACTACCTGTTGCAATACGAACTCTCAAGGCGACCGAAAGACTTGCTCGAACCTAAGAGCTTGCGCGCCTGGGTTGACGATCTTGAAGACCATCACCTTGTGCCGTTGGGAAGCGCCACGAAGATCGGGCAGTCGACGAGGGAAATTCGCCGCGCGAAGGATGGCATAGGAAAGATCCTGAACAGTCCGTTGAACCGTGCTTTCATTTCCGCAGAAGCAAACGGGCGTATTTCCAGTATGGAAGTGTCCAGGTACATGGATGAAGTCCCTGAGGCGTGCCGGATCAACAGGATGCTCCCTGACAAACAAGATCTGAAAGGGCTCGCCGCTGAGGATCAAGCGCGTGAAGTCATGTCGAAGCGGTTGAAGCTCTTTCGCGAAGCGTTGATAATTGAATTCGATCATTTGCTCGGAGTCGGCTAGTGGGTGTTTCCTTGGCTGCCGGGGCCGCAGGTGGATGGACGAATCTCGATTTCAACGCAACAACTCCGATGCTCGGCCAGATTGTCGAGGCCCAAGCCCGTTACCTGAGCAAAGACGCATGGAATGCCTCCTCAGCTCACATTGGCGGGCGTGCTGCCTCAGATGAAGTCCAACGGAGTCGCAGCGCCCTCGCTGAGCTCCTCCAGGTGCGGCAATCAGAACTTGTCTTCACCTCGGGTGCCACCGAGTCGAACAATCTGGCCTTGAAGGGCGTCGCTGAGGCGGCGGGTGGCGGGCGATCAAGGTATGTCGCGCCCGAGACTGAGCACTCCGCGGTCCTCGATCCGTTGAAGTGGATTGCGGGTCGAGGAGGTTCCCTAGCGTTGATGCCGGTCGCTGCGAGCGGGGCCCTCGACCTTGCCCATCTCGAGGCGATTCTTGAGCGGGGTGACGTCGCTCTGGTTTCTGTAATGGCTGCCAACAACGAGACTGGAATTTTGGCTGATCTAGCGGTCATCGCGGAGCTTGCCCATCGACATGGCGCCCTCATGCACACCGACGCGACCCAGATCGTCGGGAAGCTCCCGTTTAGCGTCGAGGAGACGGGTGTCGACTTGGCCTCAGTCTCGGCGCACAAGATGTATGGCCCGAAAGGCGTCGGGGCGCTCTACGTGCGCAAGGGAGTCGAGCTTGCGCCTCAAATGCACGGAGGTGGGCACGAGCGGGGTCTTCGGAGCGGAACCCTGAACGTCCCCGGCATCGTCGGATTCGGCGCCGCTGCGGAGTTGGCGCTCGAGGGCCTCGATGATGAAGCAGCACGACAGCGGGCGCTGTGCGATCGGTTCATGGAGGTCGTGACCGGCCTCATCGACGGCGTTGAGCCGACCACGACCAACCCGAACCGACTTCCGAACACCCTGAGCCTGCGGTTCGCCGGGGCCGACGCGGAAGCGGTCATGGCCAATGCGCCGACGGTCGCCGTGTCAGCTGGGTCGGCGTGCTCGTCGAGGATCCCGGAACCCTCGCACGTGCTTCGCGCCATGGGACTGAGCGACGAAGCGGCCCGTGAGTGCCTGAGGATCAGCGTTGGACGTCCGACCACTGTGCATGATGTGGAGGAAGGGGCGAGACTGCTCGCCGCCGCCGTCAAGAGGGTCCGGTCGCTGACGTGAAGATGCCGAATCGCCCAAGGGATGGTGATCTGGGCCTGTGAGGTTCGACGCCGCCTGCGCACCGGTATTTGCGCGACATGAAACATTCCAGCCGCGATTTGGGTGGCTGAAGAAGGCGGTCGACGCAGCGTTGCGCGACCCGGACGCCTTCAACAACGAAGATGCAGTGGTCGCGCTCGGCGTGGGCAAGAACATGGTGAAGTCCATGCGGTTCTGGGGGACGGCGCACAAGCTGCTCGTACCAGCGCGGGAAGCGGGAAGCCGGCAGTTGCTCAGCGTTCCGACCGTGATTGGGCGTGCGCTGCTCGCCGATGACGGTTGGGATCCTTACAGCGAGTTCGATGGGACGCAGTGGCTCCTCCACTGGATGTTGTTGTCGCCTCCTTCTATCGCCCCCGTCTGGTGGCTGGCGCTCAACGAGTTCTCGGCGCTGGAGTTTGACGATGACGAACTCTCCGCATTCGTAATAGATCGCACGTTGAGCCTTGACGTCGGCGAGGCCGCTATTCGCAAAGATGTTGCCTGCTTCATCCGGATGTACCTCGGCGGTCGTTCGGCGCGATCGACCTTCGATGACGCGGTCGATTGCCCGACACGATCTCTCCAGCTGCTCGTGGAGGGGGTTGACCACGGCCGAATCAGGTTCAACGTGGGCCGGAAGGCGTCGCTTCCGCCGGCGATTGCGGCGTTCGCGAGCCTCGACTTCGTCGCTCGTGCCGGCGGTGGCGGCCGCACGATCAGCGTGTCCTCTCTCGCGGCGGAGCCGGGGACGCCGGGGCAAGTGTTCAAGCTCGGTGAGCAAGAGCTGCTGCACCTGCTCGAAGCGGCGAGCGCGGGACGTCAGGACATCTCGATCACTGAAAGCGCTGGTGCTCCCCAGCTGGCGTTCGACGATGACCCCGCTGTCGTCGGAACTGAGCTGTTGTTCGACTACTACCGCAGTCTGAACGATTCGATCCGTCATCCAGGCGAATCGGTGGTCTGCGGTCCCGGTGGTTCGCAACCGACTGGCAATCGGGCTGCACACCTCACCTTCATGGGGTTGGAGTCGTGAAACGTCTCGAAGAGTTGAAGCGCCCCAGAGACCGTTTCGCGCGTTCGATCAACGTGGAGCGCGATGCAGGATCCGAAGCCGTCGCTGGGTACCTGCCCGTGGGCCGCGCGATTGAAGTCATCAATCGCTTCGCCCGAGCGCTCGATCGCGAAGACGTCGAAGCGGCGATGTCAATCACTGGTCCGTACGGATCGGGGAAATCAAGTCTTGCACTCATGATCGACGCACTCCTTGGCCCGGAACGGGCAGCGGACCGGCTGTCATCGTCGGGACTCCTTCGGGATGTCGCACCTGAGGCCCTCCAGCGAATTGATGCGGCCCGAGCCCGCTTTGGCGCTGCGAAGAGCGGATTCATTCGTGCGGTCGTCACGGCGCAGCGTGAACCAATTGCGGTGACCGTTGCTCGCGCCGTCGAGCACGGGCTCGAACGTTTCCCGGCGACGGCTCAGAATCGAGCACGAGTGCAGGGGCTGCGCAAAGAGGCGGCAGGTCTGATGGCGGCCGCCGACCGGGGCGTTCCCGATGTCCATACGGTTCGTGAGCTCGTGCGCAATGTTGCGGCGATCGCTCCGGTCCTCTTGCTCATCGACGAATTCGGAAAAAATCTCGAAGCCTTCGCCGAGAACGGCGCGGACAGCGATCTCTTCCTGCTCCAGGAGCTCGCCGAATGGTCGCGAGGTGGCGACGGGATTCCGCTTGCGCTGGTAACCCTCCAACACATGGCCTTCGACGAGTACGCGACGGGCGCTACATCGAGCCAACGTCGCGAGTGGGCGAAGGTGCAAGGCCGATTCGAAGACGTTCCGTTCGTCGACAGTCCAGCCCAGACCCGGGCACTCATCGGCGCCGCATTTGAGAAGCCGAGCCGCACGTTCGCAAGAGTCCAGGCCGACTGGGCAGCGAAGCAGGCCAAGGCGCTCAAGACCCTGGGTATCACTGATCTCGCAAGCGATGAGAAGACCCTCGCAGCGTGTTGGCCGCTCCACCCGATTGCCCTCGCCGTGCTACCTGACCTCTGTGAGCGGTACGGCCAGAACGAACGAACGCTCTTCTCGTTCTTGGCAGGTCATGAGCCGAATTCGGTTGCTGCGATGCTGGGCGAGACGCAGTGGGACGGTAAGACAGATCTCCCCGTTGTGCGCCTCGATGCGCTGTATGACTACTTCATCGAGTCGGCAACGAATCTCGTCGCAATCTCCGCCAATGCATCGCGCTGGTTGGAGATCGACACACGGATCAGGGACGCGAGTGGCCTGAAGGCGCCGACCCGTCGCGTGCTGAAGGCGATCGGAATCCTCAACCTCGTGTCCGCGGGGGGAAGCATTCGAGCGTCGGCCGACCTGATCGCCTACGCAGCAGCCGACGGTCGATCCGGAACGCGCTCGCCTCGGGAAGTCCTCGCACGCGTGGGGGAGCTTGAGGCCGCAGGTCTCATCACCCATCGTGATTTCGCGGACGAGTACCGCGTGTGGCAGGGGAGTGATTTCGACCTCCGGAACGCCCTGGAAGTGGCGCGCCGGCGTTCGGAGATGGAGCCGCCGGCCACGCTCATGAACCGAGTGTTTCCGCTGGAGCCGGCCGTCGCAGGTCGCCATAGCCACCAGACGGGGACCCTCAGGGCATTCCAACGTTCTTGGTCTTCCGGTGAAGCCACCGCTATCGAACCGTTGACGAGTGCCGACCGATTCGATGGAACGGTCCTCTACACCCTCAGCGCCGAGGCCCCGACAAGAGCGGTGACGCGTTGCGAATCCGAGAAGCCGGTGGCGTTCGTGACGACCTCTCGGGCTGAAGCGGTCGTGGCTGGTGCAATCGAGATCGCCGCGATCGATGAGGTGCTCAGCCAATCGCCTGAGCTCGAGAAGGACTGGGTTGCCCGGCGCGAACTTGCCGAGAGGCGTTTCGAAGCGCAACGGGTCCTGGCAGCCGCGGTGCACGCGGCCTACGGCAGCGAGGAATGCCAGTGGCATGCCTGCCGGCCGGGTGAACGACGCCGTTGGCGTTCCAGCTATCTCACGAACCTCTCGGCAGCGCTGTCTGTGCTGGCCGATGATTGGTACGACGCGTCCCCCCGTATCCGCAATGACCTCATCATGCGGCATGAATTGTCGTCCCAAGCGGCGAAAGCACGGCGACTACTCGCGGAAGCGATGATCCGCGCCGAAGATTCCCCGACGCTCGGTATCAATGGAGCGGGACCGGAGGCGACGCTCTACCGCTCGACGCTAGGAGCGACGGGGCTACATCGAACAGGGAAGAACGGTTGGTCATTTGGTGAGCCGCCACCGTCGAGTGGAGTCTCGGACGTGTGGAAGAAATTGATTGCATCGCTCACGAGTGCAACCGAGAGCCGGGTGAACGTCGTCACCATCTACCGGGAGCTCGCATCGCCGCCATTCGGAGTCCGCGAGGGCCTTGCCCCCTTGTTGCTCATGGTTGCGTTGCTCATCTACGCAGATGAGCTCGCCTTGTTTGAGCACGGGACGTTCCGACCGAATGTGACCGATGACGTTGCCGAGAGACTCATGCGGAATCCCGGCAATTTCGCGATCAAGTTCTTTGCCTCGCGCAGAGGTGCTCGGTCACACCTCTTGCGCGCTCTCGACGCGTCAATGCGCCGCGAGGGTGTGGTGGCGGCGACGGCTCGTCCAATGGGTACCGTGGTGAACGCGACGGCTGCCCTCGTTCGAGTTGTCAATGGTGTCCCGGAATATGCGCGACGAACACGAACGCTTTCGAGCGAAGCGCTTGCTGTGCGGTCAGCGCTGATGCGTGCCACCGAACCAGACGAGTTGCTCTTCAAAGACATTCCCGAAGCACTGCAGCATCGCGCGGTTTCGGCAAAGGGCTCGTTGCCAGTGCCGGCGGCGGAACAACTGGCTGATCGCATTGTTGCGGCGGTTATAGAAGCCACGAGGGCCTATCCGCATCTTCTTGCAAGGATACGCGCCGCTGTCGACGAGCACGTTGGCGGCGGTCGGGGAATGGCTCGCGAGCTGCTGGCCACCCATGCCCGTGAGCTCGAGGGTCGCATTACGGATTCGCAACTCAAGAAGTTGGTCGTTGCGCTGTCGGCAGACATTCCTGATGATGACTCGTGGTTGGCCTACATCGCGATGATTCTCTCGGGCACGCCCCCGGAAGCCTGGTCTGATGAGGACGCAGGTCAGTTCTTCGCCGTGGTTGCAGACGTGGGTGCTGCCTTCCGTCGGCTGTACGCGCTGAGTGCCGACCTCGCTGCGAGCGATCCGGAATTTGACGCGCTCAGGATGGTGGTGACACGTCCAGATGGGAGCGAGTGGGTGCGACTCGTCGGTCTGACGGCGGGGGAACGCGCGACGACGAGCTCAGTCGTTGACGGTGCTGTTGACGCAATCGCCTCCGGTCTTGGAGTGAACCCAACGAGAGCTCGAGACATCCTCATAGCATCGCTCGCTGAGAAGGCGTTCGACGGCACAAAGCCGGGAGAAACGGACTCGAACGCTGCGATCACCTACGATCGAACCGAGGCGGCGACGAATCGGAGGCGGAGCGCGCGATGAGGCATGTATGTGGCATCTCAGGCGGCAAGGACTCCAGCGCCCTCGCGATCTACATGCGCGATCGGGTGCCCGAAATGGAGTACTTCTTCTGTGATACCGGGGCGGAGCTCCCCGAGACATACGAGTACCTCAATCGACTCGAAGTGGTGCTCGGGAAGCCGATTGCGCGGCTGAACCCCGACAAGGGATTCGATCACTGGTTCGAAGTCTTCCGCGGGATGTTGCCTTCACCACAGATGCGCTGGTGCACGCGACAGATGAAGATTAAGCCGCTCGAGGACTGGCTTGGCGAGAGCGAAGCCACCAGTTACGTAGCCATCCGCGCCGATGAGAGCAACCGCAAGGGTTACGTATCGACGAAGCCCAACATCTCGGCGGTCTTTCCGTTCATTGAGGACGGGATTGATCAAGACGGCGTCATGAGGATCCTCGACGAGGCCGGTATCGGTCTCCCGAGTTACTACGAATGGCGGACTCGTTCGGGCTGCTACTTCTGCTTCTACCAACGCAAAGCTGAATGGGTAGGCCTTGCTGACCGCCACCCCGAGCTGTTCGAACGCGCGATCGGCATTGAGCGGAAGATGTTGAAAGACGCAGGGGCCAGCGGGGATGCGAGTTATGCCGAGATGGCCATGCAAGGCCGTATCTACACGTGGTCTGGTGGCGAGACTCTGACGGAATTGATCGAACGCCGCGACGAGATTGAGACGAAGCACCACGCTGCGATGGAGCGCGCTCGCAAGCGTCGGAAGAACATTCCGCTCGTTGAGGTCCTGTCAGACGCTCTTGACGACGACGACGACTCTCCGCCTTGCGTCGTGTGCGCGCTCTGACAACAGCGAAGGGCTGAAGAAGATCATGCTGTCCGACGCGCTCGAGTCGGTGCAGGGTCTCTACGAGATTCCTCAACATGACCTCGTTGGCGAGGTTCTCATTCCAGCGCTCCGGATCGCGGATCGTGTGGACATCGCAGTCGGATATTTCTCCAGTCTCTCGCTTGCTGCGCTGGCGCCAGGACTGACGGAACTGGCCGAACGCGGCGTGCAGTGTCGGCTATTGCTGAGTCCTGAACTCTCGAAGCAGGACCTTGAGGCGATCGAACGCGGCGTGAGGGCCGAAGACATCATCAATCCGCGGCTGGCCGACTTTGAGGATCTGTCCTCAAGTGCGCTTGCACAACACTGCGCAGACCTGTTGGCGTACCTCGTTGCCCGTGAAGTGATCTCAATCCGTTGCGTATTGATGGAACACGGGATGTTCCACAAGAAGGTGTGGCTACTGCGCGAGGGCATTGAAACCGTCGCCGTGCACGGCTCGGGCAACCTGACGAACTCCGGAATGTTTGTCAACGGGGAGCAGATGACCGTTGATTGCAGCTGGTGGAGTGGTGCCCAGATGTTCGAGCGAATTCAGGACCTTGGAGCTTCCTTCGAAGCCGAGTGGAACAACGAGCGCGAGGAATTCCTGACGATCTACCCGGAGCAGATGATCGCTGTCCTTCGCGGTCGAGGCCTCCGGCGGACGGCCCCGCCGACGATCGAGGATTTCTGGGCTGCGTGGAGGAGCGATCACGAGGCCGGACTTGAGCCGACTCTTCCACCGGGCGTGCCGAATCCAGCCGGGTCCCGGCGTTTAGTAATTCCTGAGGGGCTGAAGTGGAGTACTCCTCCGTACGAGCACCAAGCCGAAGCGGTGCACCGGCTAGAGGCAGCGAACGGTTCAGGGCTTCTCGCCGTTGCTACTGGGGGTGGCAAGACCAAGATTGCGCTTATAGCAGCTTCCAGGATCCAGGACTCGGATGGGTCGTCTTGCTTCGTGCTCATTGTCGTGCCGACCAGGGTTCTTGTGCGGCAATGGACCACCGATGTGCGCGAATTCAACATCGAACCCGTACTGCTCTCCGATGTCAACTTGCGGGAGCGGCAGATCGCCTTAGCGAGTCTCGCCATTCGTCTCGGAGCCAGTGAGCACCGCACTGAGGTCATGATTGTGACGCAGCAGCTCTATACGGGCGACGAGGCGCTTCGGCAGGTGTGCGTGACCCTCGCCGAGAAACATTGCGGCATCCTCATCGTCGATGAGGCGCATAATGCCGGCGCGAGCGGATTCATGGCTGATCCACCGAGAGCATTTCCGTATCGCGTTGGCCTCTCCGCGACGCCGGTTCGGCAGTACGACGCTGCGGGAACGGTCGCGCTGTTTGAGCTGTTCGGAGGCCACAGCGAACCGGTGTTTAGCTTCACGGTACGTGACGCAATCCAAGCTGGGTGCTTGACCCCGTACGAGTATTTCCTCCACGTAGTGGACTTTTCGGATGAGGAAATGGAGCGATTCGAGGAGCTGACCGATCGTCTCGCTCGATGCGGATGGGACAAAGACGATCTCGGAGTGGATTCACTGACCGAATTGCAGAAGCGGATCTTGCAAGAGCGGCGAGGCCTCGTGGAGCAAGCGCATGGGAAAATCAAGGCATTTCGCGAAGTTCTTGCGACACGTCCTCAGCACGTAGACCGATCGTTGGTGTATTGCTCCGCAAAGGCAGTACGGCCGCCGCATCGCGGTCGCCAGATCGAGGCGGCGATCAGCGTCCTCCAGGATTTGCATATTTCGTGTCATCAATACACAGCGAAAGAGTCTGGCTCCCCGTTTGCGCGTTCGATACTCGAGGCCTTTGGGCGCAACGAGTACAAGGTCCTCGCTGCCATGCAGGTGCTCGACGAGGGCGTTGATGTTCCGGAAGCGCGTGCGGCGTATCTCTTGGCCTCAAGCACCGTCGAAAGGGAATGGATCCAGCGCAGAGGACGAGTCCTGCGTCGAGCCCCAGGAAAGGGGCTCGCGGAGATCCACGACTTCATCGTTGTGCCACCATCGGGCAGCGGGGGGGCCGGGCAGACGTTGCTGCGAACTGAATTGAGGCGGGCCGAGCATTTCGCTGCTGACTCAGCAAATGCGTGGGCACCTGGCGGGCCTCAAGACGTTCTGGCTACCATCAAGGCACACGGGTAGGGATATAAGGGGGAATGCCAGATGGCTGTGAGCAGTCCACAGGAAGTGCTCAAGGACCAGATCTTCTCTCAACCGAAACGCTATGAGGGTTACCACGAAGACTTGGTGGAAATTCTTCAGTCTGCGCTGACTGCGGTGAAGGCACTCGATGAAACACCGGCAGCACGAAGAGCGCGCCTGGGGGAAGTGATCCGAGCCAAGGCGAACCAGGCAGTCGTCCGCGGATGAAGCTGCAGCGGCTGGAATTCCGCAACTTCAAGCTGCTCGATGGCGTTGTTCTTGAATTCTCCGACCGTCATGACCGCCCGCTCACGGTTATCCGTGCCGCAAACGGATCCGGCAAGACGTCGATCTTGTGGGGTTTGACTTGGGCGCTCTACGGCCAGGGAGCGTTGCCGCTCGCAAGTCCACGCCTTGGCCCGAGCTGGCAAGCGGTAGGTGCACCGATGGTGGTGCAGGTCATCGTCAACTTCACGCATGAACATCTCGGGGAGACGGCGAAGTACACGCTTACGAGATCCGTTGAAGAGACACCGATTTCCGAGAACGAAGTCGAACACAAGAGTGAAATCCTGCAGCTGACCCGACACGCCGAGGCGGGTGATCAGATCTTGAAGGATGCGGACATCTACTTGCGTGAGATGTTCCCGATCCGCCTCAAGGACACATTCTTGACCGATGGCGACAAGGTGCAGGGCTTCATTTCAGGGAGCCACGATCGGAAGGAGCAGCAGGAGCGCGTCAAGCAGGCAACGCGCTCGGTCCTTGGCCTCGACACGCTTGAAGCGGTCCAATTGGACATCGAAAGCGTCGAGAAGAAGCTCCGGAAGGAGCTCGCTGCGGAAGGTGGTAAGGAGCTGGAGGAGGCTGAGGCCGCGCTAGCGGCGTGCGATGCGGAGCTCGAGCAACTACGTACCCGCCGCAACTCTGTCGAACTTGAGCGCTCGCGTATCGATGACGGGATACGCGATGTCGAAACCGAACTCGCCAGTCTGAGGGGAATCGGCGACATCGAGTTGCTGAATGCGCAACTCGAAACGGCAAAACGTGACGCAGGCAACGTTGAAGCCGACATGGCCGGACTATTCATTCAGATCCGTGGGCTGCTGAAGTCCTCAGAACTATTCTCATGGGGACTCGCAGAGACGAGGCTAAGGGCTGGGCACCGAGTGCTCGCCGACCTTGCCGACCGCGGGGTAATTCCAGGGCACTCAATAGGTGTCCTGCAGGACAGGCTTGAGCTTCGCGAGTGCATCTGTGGCGAGAGCCTGGCTGATGGCACTACGCACCGCGAACACGTCATGTCGCTGCTCGACGAGCAGGCGAAGATCTCGCAGGAACGTGAACGGCTGACGGCGACGTTCCATCGAACTCGTTCTGGGCTGAGCGAGTTCGATGAGGCGAAGAACGACGGACGAGACTTTGACACGGTTCGGAAGCAGGTGATCGACCGGCACGTCGATCTGTCAGACCGCCTTAGCGAGGTGAACAAGCGTCGTATCGACGCCGAAGCAAAAATGGAGGGCATTGACGAGGCGAGAATTCAGGATCTCGTGAAGCGGCTTGCACAGTACCGGCAGGACCTACTCGATCGGGTCGAGCAGCTAGGGGCTCTAGACCGAGACATCAGGGCTAAGGACGACGAACGGACCATCACCGAGAAGCGGTTCCACGAGGCGCAGAGGAAGGCAACGGGTATAGCAAAGGCTGAAGCACGCTACGAGATTGCTACAGACCTCCGCCGTGTCCTCGACGAAACGATCCGCATCGTCAAGTCAAATTGCGTAGACGCGGTGTCGAGCCGAATGAACGAACTATTCATGGAGATCGTGGGGAGTAATCCAGATCTCGCAGGTGCCGTCTTCAAGCGAGTTGCGATCAACGAGTCGTCCGAAATCATCGTTGAGTCCGCCGAGGGAGCACTGCTAAATCCTGACTTCGAGCTGAACGGGGCATCGCAACGTGCGCTGACGCTTGCCTTCATCTGGGCGTTGATGGAGGTCGCGAGCAGGGTGGCCCCGCGGGTGATTGATACACCGCTTGGCATGACCTCTGGCGGTGTGAAGCAGCGGATGGTGAATGCCATCACGTTGCCCGTCGAGGAACACGGTCTTGACTACCAGATCGTGCTTCTCCTCACGCCAGCAGAGATCCGCGACATCGAAGACCTGTTGCACGAGCGCGCAGGAAAATCGCAGACTCTGTCATGCTCCAAGGACTACCCAGCTGAGCTCAAGCACGACTGGGGCGTTTCTCGACCCGAAATCAGGGTCTGTCGGTGTGGTCATGACCAAAGCTGTGCGACCTGTGAGCGCAAGGTAGAGACCGGTGCATCCAGTGGGGGAGCGTCGCGTGATTGAGATACACGCGCAGTACATAGCGCAGGACCTTCACCTCCCGAAGGCATTCGACGATGAGTTCAGCGATCTGTTGGTGGAGCAGAAGCGGGACTCCAGGCGGCCATTCGTCCGCAAAGTTGACCTGTGGTGGGCAACGGTGTGTATCGGAGCTGCGCTGAATCAACGCCTGCCCGTACCAAAGGACCAAAAGAAGCGCGTCAAGTTCAACACTGGGCAGGTTCTAGCGAGCGAAAGTTGGCGGATAGCGCATATGGAGTTACTTGCGCTGGCGAGCGATGGCGAGCGAGTGCTTGAGAAGCCAGCACGTGTCGTGGAAATTGCCGATGAGTACGGGATGGCCGGGGCGCAGTGGATGACGAAGAAGCTACGTGGGAACGCGCAGCCGGCCCTGACGCTGCTCTTCGAACTCGGGAATCTCGCTGAGGAGGCCCATCAGTTTGACCTCGACTAGTGGCGACATCAGTCGAGGAGCTGCATGTGCGAAATCGACTCTGCGAGCGCAGCGGACCCCGTTGGCTTAGGCAGCAAAGCGAGTAACGCGTGTTCGCCGCGGTCCGCGAGCCGCGACCGGACGGACGCCACATCAACTTCCATAGCCGTCGCGATAGCTTCGATCGGGTCGCCGGCGATTGGAATCCCGACGAAACCCTCGAGGTCGGTTGTGGTTTGGAGTTCGGCACGGCAGCGGAGTGATCCGGGGTCCATGACGAGCCGTAGGGTGTCGCCCTCAACTGCGCCGAGCCCCTCTGCGAAAGGCCTCAAAGACCCGTGAGTGGGTCCCTGCACGGCGGTCATTGACCAGGCAATCGGGATCCTGTTCCCCGTCGATTCATCGATGAACTCGGCGGACCCACCCGGCTCGATGCCGAGGCGGCTCGCAGCTGCTGGAGGAAGTGAACTGCCTGAGCCCCGTAGGACATTCCCATCAACCGGCACATGGAATATGACGCTTCCATCCGGAGCGGTGAATAAGCCGGGAGTGGATCCGATGCGTCGTTCAAATGCAAACGGCTCGTTCGGGCGCCGGAGACGGACTCTGTCGCCTTCAATAACGAACGCGGGAGTCGCGGCAAATGTCCTGACTGATGATGCCTGTACGCCGAATTCCACAGTGAACTCTTCGACCATCTCAGCAAGCGATGCGCTACCACCGCCGCGTTCGATGCGTTGCATGATCTCATTGGCGACTCCTGAGTACTCCTCCCAACCCCACTTCGCAAGCGCATAGGCGAGTCGTTTTCCCTTGCCGAGCCTGATGAAGCGCTCATCTTGTGCCAGAACGTTCTTGATGTAGCCATCGGTACGGCCCAAACCAAGATGCGTATTGATCTGCTGAGGAGTGAGCTGGGAATTGACGAGGTTGAAAATTCTTTCGATCTTGTCGCCCACCGTGCCGTCCCAGCGCAGGAAGAAGTCGGACCCGATGGGCCTCCAACTGGGGAGCAGTGTGCAGATCTCATCGAGGTTAGATCTGTGCATCCCGACGGCCGCGGCCGCGTCTTGGATCTGATGTGCCGTGACAATGCTCTCGCCCGCGAGGGCGTCATTGATGTCTTCAACGATCGCGGTGAGGCGTGATCCGGGAGCTACGAGCCAACCAGTGTCAACAGAGAAGCCGCCGGCGAGCCAGAGAAGCAGCTCCCATACGGTCGTGCCGGCAGGATCGTCGATGCCCTCAGTAAGCAGGCTCCGGGCATGATCCAGCCTTGCGCTGCCGACCAAGGTTGCGCGACCGAGGAGAATGTGAGCTTCGGCTGCTCGCCATCGGAGAACGGCGAATTCGTCGGAATCAATGAGGTCGCCTGCGCGCTCCGTGAGCTTGCTTTCGATCTGGCGAATTCGCTCGCGTGTGACCCCCTTCGTCAGACCAAGCTCTTCAAGCGTCGGACGACTGCCGAGCACGACGGTGCGCAACGTGAAGACGTCTCGATGCTCGCCGAGCGCATCGACAAATGCCGAGGCGAGCTCCGAGCAATCGTTCGAGTAAATCGGTTGATTCAACCAGGCTGCGCAAGCGCTTCGAATGTCGGCTGGCACGGCGTCATGGTCGAGAATGAAAGCGAACACGTCTCCGAGCCGCTGCGCGCCGCGTTGGGTCGATGACCAGCGGAGTACGCGCTCGAAATCGCGGTTGAAATCGAGCCACGAATCAACGGTGGTCATCGGTTCTTCGTCGGGTAAATCGGCGAGGAGCTGTTCAAGGGTGGGGCCCTGAGGAGCGCCCTCAGTTTGCATCGTTGCGATCTCCTCGGCACGACGAGCGGAAGCGAGGACAATCGTCTTCACCGTCTTGATGCCGGCGTTAACCCAGGCGTTGATCTCCTCGACCGAGCGTGGCGCAAGGTCACCCCATGTGAAGCACTTGGCCCGCAGCAACACGTTTCGGGTCCGTGTATCCATCTGGTGAACAGGGATCGCTTCGCCCGAGCGGATACGGATCATGGGGAAGATGTCGCCGAGGGCGCGACTCCGCTGGTGTTCGAGAATATCGACGATCGTCTCTTGCGTCGGATCGTTCGTGCCTGGATTTGCCACCCCGCACTCCTTGTATTGCGCCTGATTCAGGCCGCTGTGGCTCATCATCCTGGGCCGATTGACTCCAGGAGCTCGGACAGGATTGTTCCACGGCCTTGGGACAACGTTCATGAGCTTCCCGGTGGTGGGGCGGGCAGGGGGAGACCGACCCCACCACCGGGCGTCGGGCGGGTCAGGAGGCGGTGGGCAGGCCCGCCTCCCGACCCGGATCACGGACCGCCCATTCAGCGGTCTCCCGGCAGATGCTCGGGTGGAACCCGATCGTGTGGAGCGTGTGCTCGACCTCGCCGGCATCGGTGCCCAGCTCGACCAAGGCCACGGCCATGCGCCGGGCCCTCCGCCGGGCGTGCTCGGCCGGCGCCTCCTCGAGGCTGGCCCGCACCCAGTCGTCGTGCTGGGTCTGGAGGTAGCTGGGCAGGCGTCGGATGTGGCGACGGTTCACGGGCGGCAGGTTGCGCCGCACCGCGTAGGTGTCCTCGGCGGTCGGCGTGGCGATGTCGAACTGCACGAGTCGTTCGAACGAGCGGATGAGGGGTGTCGAGTTGCCGTCGCGGTACCCGAGGCCGAGCGCCTTCGAGAGCTCGGCGACATCGAGCTCCATCCCGTACGGCGCTTCGGCGAACGCGGTGGCGATGCGGCGCATGAGGAGCACCGAGGTCGGGCCGAGCGTCGGCAACCAGAACGTCTCGACGTAGATCGAGCGTGGGTCGAAGCCGAGCGTGTCGATGACCGGATCGGGCCAGGGGTGGACGGTGAGCGTGGTCGGCATGGTCGTCGCCTCCGAGGTCACGGGTTCGAGAGCGGGGGAAGTGCGAGTCGTTGGCCGGGCCGGATGAGACCGGGGTCGGGTCCGACGACCGCGCGGTTGGCCTCGTAGATCCGTCGCCACTCGCGGTCGATGTCGGCAGCCGTCGCGGTTGCGGGGAGACGGTGCGCGGCGATCGTCCAGAGGCAGTCGCCGGGGACGACGAGGTACTCGGCCGGCGCGATCGGTGGTGTCGGCGCTGCTGCGCTGCCGGACCCGGACGCCTGCGGTGTGACGAGGTCGGTCGTCGGGACCAGTGACGCTGGCTTCGAGGTGGTGGTGGTCAGCGGCCGCGACGATCGGGTCGGTCGCGGCGGGCGAGTCGTCGTGGTCGTGCTCACCGGCTCGGGCAGCACCTCGATCGTCGTCGTGGGCGGGAACTCTCCGGCAGAGGTGCCCGTCTCGGGTTGGTCGCCGGCCGCAGCCGGGTCGCCCGGATCCGGGTACCAGGTGCCCGCCGTTCGATCCTGTGGGATCGCAGCATTGCGGGGCGCGGTCGTCGCGCTGGTGCGCAACCACTCGGAGACGGAGTCGGCTCCGGTGTCGGCGCCCGAAGGGGTCGGCCGGCCGCTGAACGCTGCGGCGATGCAGACGCTGATCGCCACCGCCGCGAGTCGCTGCACGACGGGTGGGCACATTCGTCGCAATGCGGACGCGGTGCGGCTCGCTCGCCCCAGCTGGTCGAGCAGCGCGGCGAGGAACGCCGGGAGGAAGACGATGACGGCGATCGCAGCGGCCGCGAGCGCCGCTCTGGTCGCGACGATCCCTGCCGTCGCGTCGAGTGCCTCCCGGCCCATCCCCGCTCCCTTCCTTGGGTGCTCGCGCGGTGTCGCATTCGCAACACCAGCAACGCAACGTCCTGTTGCGTGACGCAACATCGCGCCGTACCGGGTCGCGCGTCAAGGGGCCCGTTGACGCGCGCGCAAAGGATTTGGGCCTTGCGTCGTATAGCGACGCGTCGTACGGTGCCGCCACCTTCGAGCGAGGAGTCCACGGATGGACGAAGCGTTCTGGGAGATCACGGAAGATCTCCGTCGCAGCGAGGCCGACGAGCGGTACACCGAGGCTCTCGCCATTCACGTCGCCGGCATCGCCGCGCGACCGTTCCGCGACCAAGCCCGACGTATCCCCGTGGGGGAGTCGGTGTCGATCGTCACCAGAGACGGCGCATGGCTCACGGGACGCGTCGTCGCGGTCGGGCTCGACTGGTTGCGAGTCGCGGAGTCGGTCGACGATGAGGGGGCCGCCCGCGCTCGGGTCCGGAGGCACCACGACGTGCGGATCGACGCCGTCGTGCGGATCGTGCGGGAGTCCCGGTGACCGGGGCCTACGTCAACGTGCGAGCTCGCTCGCGGGCCTGGGATTCGAGGGCCTCCACGTACGCCGCGAGCGCGGCGGGCGAGACCCGCCAGATGCCGCGGCGCCCGATCTTCACGGCGGGGATCTGCCCGGATCGCATGAGCGTGTACACCTGCGACACGGTGACGCGAAGCACGTCGGCGACCTCGTCGGGGGTCATGAACCTCGGTGTCGTGTCCATCCGTGCGCCTCGCCCTCGTCGCCATCCGTTGCGTCGGGTACCGGCCGTGAATGTACCGAGTCGACCCGCACCTTGGGAAGGGGGTTATCGGTGATTCGTCTCCGCGATGCGAACGGTCGGATCCGCACGCCGGACGCGCGGCTCGGCATCGGGCTCGCGCTCGTTGCGGTTTCCGTGTTCGGAGGTATGCGGCTCTCTGGCGCGGCGGCGCCGACGCAGCGCGTCCTCGCGGTGCGCTCCTCGGTGGCAGCTGGGCATCGGTTCACTGCGGCCGACCTCGAGGTGGTCGCAGTCCAAGTGGACACCCGCGTCGCGCGAACCCTCGTCCCGGCCTCGCTGCGCGCCGACGTCGTCGGTCGGCCCGTGCAGCACGCGGTGCGAGCGGGTTCGTTGCTCGAGGCGGGCGCGCTCGCTCGGCGTTCCGGGAACTCCCGGGAGATCACCGTGCCGGTGACGCCGGAGCATGCGCTCGGCGGTGAGCTCGAGCCGGGTGACCGGGTCGACGTCGTGGCGACCTTCGACGCGAACTCGGCAGCCGCACGCACGCTCACGGTTGCGGGACGCGCCGAGGTCGTGTCCGTCGTCCGGGGCGACCAGGTCTTCGGGGGGTCCGGTGCGCTGAGCGCCGTGACGCTCGCGGTGCCCGCCGACGAGGCGATGGTGCTCGTCTACGCGATGCGCACCGGGGCACTCGACCTGCTTCGCAGCGCGGAGATCCCCGGATCCCGTGCCCGCGTCGACAGCACGGAGGTCCTCTGATGCCGACGTCTCGACGCGTCCTCACCTGCACGCTGGGGGCGGCCTGGGAGCCGGCGCTGCTGCGTATCGCTGAACACCCGGCAGCGGCGCTGCGGGTCGAGGCGCGCTGCGGCGAGCCCGGCGAGGCGCTCGGTGTCGCCATGCGGGACCGCCCCGACGTGGTGGTCGCGGAGGATGTCCCCGGGTGGTGGGACCGTGACGCGGTCGCTCGCTTCACCGAACTCGGGATCGCCGTCGTCGTCGTGGGCGATGCGCCGCCGGGTGCGCGGCCCTGCGATGCGAACCCTGAGGCGATCGTCGCGGCTGTGCACGATCTCGGTGGAGTACCCGTCGCCCCACCGCCCGACGAGGAGCCGACACCGACCGGTCGGGTGACCGCGGTGTGGGGTGGTCACGGCGCGCCCGGGCGCACAACCTTGGCCATCCACCTCGCTTCCGTGTACGCCCGCGTCAACGATGCGCTCCTCTTCGACGCCGACGTGTGGTCGCCGAGCATCGCGCTGCGTCTCGGCCTCGTCGCCGAGCGCGGGCTGGTGCACGCGGTGCGCTCGGCAGCCCACGGGACCGATCCGCTCGACGGCGCGATCTCGCGTCGGCGTGACCTGCGCGTGCTCACGGGCCTCGGTCGGGCGGAGCTCTGGCCGGAACTGCGCGAAGCGTCGTTCGAGGCGGTGCTGCAGGCGGCCCGACGACGGTTCGCCGAGACCACGGTCGACCTCGCCGCCCCGATCGAGGAGGACGAGGGGCTCGCCTTCGACGAGGTGCCGTTCCGGCGCAACCTCGTGACCCGCAGCGTGCTGGCATCGGCTGACCGGGTGCTGCTCGTGGTCGCGGCGGACCCGGTCGGGGTGGCCCGCGGCATCGCGGCCGGCCGGCTGCTGGCGAGTGAACTCCCGGAAGCCTCCAGACGGATGGAGGTCACGATCAACCGCGCGACTGACCGTCGGGCCGCGGTGGATGCCGTCTCGACCCTCGAGCGGCACCTGGGGCGACCCGTCACGACGGTGCTCCCGTTCGAAGCGAAGTGCGATGCCGCGCAGTGGGAGGGCTGCACCGTCCCCGAGGTCACCCGTCGCTCGGCGTACTGGAGCGCGGTGGGTGCCATGGCGAAGGCGGTCGCCGCGTGAACCGCGAGGTCGTCGAACTCGACGCGGAGATCCGGGCGCTGCTCGCGACCCGCGGGGTCGACACCCTCGACGACCGTGCGCTCGACGAGATCGTGACCGAGGTGCTCGAGCGTCGCGAACGCGAGTACCTCGAAGGACACGCCGCGCCGCTCGATGAGCAGGAGGTCGTCGCGCTGCGGCGCCGGGTGGTGGGGTTCGGGGCACTCACCCCGCTCCTCGAGGACTCGACGATCGAGGAGATCTGGATCAACCGGCCTGACCGGGTGTTCGTCGCCCGCCGCGGCACCGCCGAACTCACGAACGTCGTGCTCACCGCGCCGGAGCTCGCGCACGTCGTCGACCGGATGCTCGCTCGTGCGGGGCGTCGCCTCGACCGCGCGCAGCCGTTCGTCGATGCCCGACTGCCCGACGGCAGCCGACTCCACGTGGTCGCGCCACCGGTCACCGAGCACTGGTCCGTCAACATCCGCAAGTTCACCGGTCTCGCTGCGAACCGTCTCGGCGACCTCGTGGCCGCAGGATCGCTCTCGGCGGAGGCGGCGCAGTTCCTCGACGCAGCAGTCGCGGTGGGGCTGAGCGTCGTGGTGGCCGGCGCAGTGGGCGCCGGCAAGACCACGATGCTCGGCTGCCTCGGCGCGGCGATCCCATCGCGTGAGCGCATCGTGACCTGCGAGGAGGTGCTCGAGCTCCGTATCGCCCGGCCCGACGTCGTGGCGATGCAGTGCCGCCAGGAGAGCCTCGACGGTGCCGGGGAGATCACGTTGCGCGATCTGGTACGCGAGAGCCTGCGCATGCGCCCCGATCGCATCGTGGTGGGCGAGGTGCGTGGCGCGGAGACGCTCGACATGCTCCTCGCGCTCAACTCGGGGTCGGTCGGGATGACGTCGGTGCACGCGAACTCGGCTCGGGATGCAGTCCGGAAGCTCACGACGTTGCCGCTGCTCGCCGGGAACAACCTCGATCGGCGTTTCGTCGCGGCGACGGTGTCCGCCTGCGTCGATCTCGTGGTCTTCTGCGAGCGTCGGGCGGGCCGGCGCCGGGTCACCGAGATCGCGTCAATCGGGGACCAGATCGGCGGAGGCGAGCCGACCATCGGTCGGATCTTCGTGGACGACGGCGAGGGGCTCCGCTGGACCGGCGAACTCCCGCCACGGCCCGAACGCTTCGCCGTCGCGGGTCGAGACCTCCGCGAGGTCCTCGCGTGAGGGCGCTCTGGGCGATCTCCCTCGCAGCCGGCGTGCTGCTCGCGCTCGGGCCTCGTGCGGGACGGCCGCCACGAGCCGCCCGAAGGCCCATGGATCTGCGGCTGGGCGTCACGACGGTGGCGGGTGCGCTCGGCGTCGGTGCAGTGGCGCTCGTGTTCGTGGGCATCCCGGCGGTGGCGCTCCTCGCGGCCGCGATCGGGGCGAGCGCGCCAGCGCTCCACCGCCGATCGCAGCGTGCCCGCCGGGAAGCCGAGCGTCGAGCGGTGTGGCCGGAAGCGGTGGAGCTCCTGGCCGGGTCGATGCGGGCGGGCGAGACCATCGTCGGATCCCTCGCGGTCGTCGCGGACCGCGGCCCGGAGCCGCTGCGCGGGTTCTTCACGGCGATCGCGGCGGACCACCGGGTCGGAGGGGATCTCGTCGGCGCACTCGGGCGCGCCGCGCACGCGGTGGAGGATCCGATCGCCGATCGGGTCGTGACGACGCTGTCACTCATCCACCGCGTCGGCGGTCGCGAATCGGCGCGTGTGCTCCGCACGCTCGCATCCTTCCTGCGGGACGACCTCGCCCTGCGCCGCGAGGTCGCGGCGCGACAGTCCTGGACGAAGGTCGCGGCGCGGGTGGCCATCGCATCGCCGTGGCTCGTCGTGCTGCTCGTCGGGCTCCGGGCCGAGGGCCGGAGCGCCTACTCGACGGGTACAGGCGCCGTGGTCCTCCTCGTCGGTGCCGCCGTCAGCGCCGTGGGGTACCTGCTCATGGCCCGCCTCGGTCGCGTGCCGGAACCTCCGCGCTGCGTCGTGATCGGTGCCTGACGTGGGGACCATCCGCTGGACCCTCGTGATCCTCATGGCGGTGCTCGGTCTCGGCTGCTGTGCGGCGTCGGTCCCGTGGTGGCGGCGGGCGTCGCTCGCCGACCGGGTCGACGCGCACCTCCGGCCCGCGACCGGCGCCCGCGTCGCTCGGTGGTCATGGGGCCGTCTGCGAACGGTCGCCGTGCGATCCGTCGGCGGCCGGCTGCCTCGGGGCGATGTTGCCGAACGCCTCGCTGGAGCGGGTCGCGGTCTCGATGTCGTGGCGGCACGCACCGAGCAGGCCGCGTGGGCCCTCGTCGGCCTCGCCGTCGGGCTGGCGTGCGATCTGCTCGCAGCGGTCGCCGGTCGAGGTGTCAGCCCGCTCGTCGGCCTCGGACTCCCGCTCTGCGGCGGCGTCGGCGCGGCGATGCTCTGGGATCGGCGGCTCAGCCGGGCCGTCGAGGCGCGGCGCCGCGCCGCGAACGCCGAGTTCCCGACCATCGCAGACCTGCTGTGCCTCGCGGTCACGGCCGGGGAGAACCTCCGGGGCGGCCTCGAGGTCGTGGTCGCGAGCAGCCGTGGGGTGCTGAGCGCGGAGATCGCCGGCGCGCTCCGGGATGCCCGGACCGGCTCGGCACTTGCGCCCTCCCTCACGGCCCGCGCCGAGGCGCTCGGCGAGCCGAGCTTCGAACGCTTCGTGCGATCGGTCCTCACCGCGGCCGAGCGTGGCATCGCGGTCGCGGACGCGCTGCGCGCGATGGCCGCGGACGCACGTGACGCGGAACGGGTCGCCCTGGTCGAAGCGGCGGGGCGCAAGCAGGTGACGATGCTCATGCCGGTCGTCGCCCTCATCCTCCCGGTGGCGTTGGTCTTCGCCTTCTTCCCGGGAGTCGTGGCAATCAGGAACCTCAGTTGAAGGAGTGCAGGGATGCAGAACCACCACCAGGACGGACAGGTACCGGCGGTCGACGATCGCGAACGGGGATCAATCCCCGAGTGGGTGATGCTGCTCGTCATGGGAATCGGCGTCGTACTCGCCCTGTGGGCGATCGTGCAGCCGAGCCTCGGGCAGATCGTCACCGACGCACTCGCCAAGCTCCGGTGACCGCACGTCGCGACGAGCAGCGGGGGTCGGTGATCGTCGAGTTCCTCGGCGCTGCGCTGCTCGTCGTGCTCGCAGTGCTCGGGATCGCTCAGATGGCGGTCTGGGTCTGGGCTCGCGGGGTGACCGCGAACGCGGCGCACGAAGGAGCCCGGGCCGCTGCAGCGGTCGGGGCCGACGATCGAATCGGCGTCGTCACGAGCCGTGCGGTGCTGCGCGACGGTCTCGGTCGGAGCGGGATGCGGTTCACCGTCACCGTGAGTCGAACGGGCGGTGCGGTGGCGGCCGAGGTGCACGGTCGCGCCCCGCGGCTCGTGCCCTTGCTCCCGGACTTCGCGGTCTCGGGGCGAGCCTCGGTGCTCGACGAGGGTGAGGTGCGGCCGTGACGGGGACCAACCTGGGCAGCCGTTCGGAACGCGGGAGCGCGGTGATCGAGCTCGCGGTGCTCGGTGCCCTGTGCTTCGGGTTGCTCATCGAGGCGCTCGTGGTCTTCGGCCAGGTGCAACGTGCCGCGCTCGCCACCACGGCGGCGGCCCGCGATGCCGGGCGTGCCGTGGTGGTCGCGAGCACCGAGCCTGAGGCGGCGTGGCGGGCCCGGGCTGCCGTGGTCGCAGCCGAGCGGGACCACGGCCTCGCCGACGACGCGATCGAGCTGCGCGTGACCGGGGTGCGGGACCGCGGTGCGTTGCTGCGAGTCGAGGCGCGCGCAGAGGTGCGAGTGCTCGACGTGCCGCTGCTCGCGCGGTTCCTGCCCGGTCCGATCATTCCCGTCGTGGCGGCGCATCGGGTGCGACTCGAACGGTTCGCGAGCATTCCGTGACGCGGGCTCGCGGTGAGACGGGTTCGATCACGGGCCTGCTCATCGGCTCGGTGCTGCTGCTCGCAGCGTTCGTCGGGCTCGGCGTCGACGGGACGCGCCTGTTCGTCGCGCGCCGAGATCTGCAGGCACTCGCCGACTCGGCGGCGCTCGCCGGCGCGAGCTCCATCGACGAGGCCCGGTACCGCACGAGCGGAGGGCTCGAGGTCGTCATCGATCCGGCTGCAGCTCGGTTCGCCGCCGCCGGGGTCGTGAGCACCTCCGGGTGGCCGCCCGACGGCGTGGGTCGTGTCGAGGTCTCGGCCCGTCGCGTGACGGTGCGGTTGGAGCGGCCGGTGCACCTCACGCTCCTCGGCCTCACGGGCCTGGGACCCCAGACGATCGGCGCGACCGCCACGGCCGACCCGCTGGTCGGCTGAACCGAACGGCCCCGGACGTGGGCCGAACGGACCAGCGATTCCGTCGTCGGTGCGACCGGAACGGTGCCCCGGCAGGGGCAGAATGGGGGTCCGTTCGACGGGGAGACGCAGTGGTCGGCACGACGGAGAGGCCTGAGGAGCCGGTCAAGCTCGGGTACCAGCCCGCGCTCGACGGGCTGCGGGCCGTGGCCGTCTCGGCGGTGCTGCTCTTCCACCTCGGCGCGTCGTGGATGCCCGGCGGCTACCTCGGTGTGTCGGTGTTCTTCACGCTGTCCGGGTTCCTCATCACCACGCTGCTGCTGCGCAAGCGGGTCGTGACCGGGCGCATCGACAGCCGTGCCTTCTACACCCGCCGCCTGCGGCGCCTCATGCCGGCGAGCCTCCTCACGATCGCCGGCGTGTGCATGCTCATCGGCATCGGGACGATCGCCGACACGTCGTCGCTGCGCCGCGAGGTGCTCGGCGCGCTCTTCCAGGTCGAGAACTGGGTGTCGCTGCTCGGCGGCAAGTCGTACGCCCAGCTCTTCCAGTCGCCGTCGCCGGTCGCCCACTTCTGGTCCCTGGCGATCGAGGAGCAGTTCTACTGGCTCTGGCCCCCGGTCGTGGCGGGGTTGCTCGTCTGGTCGCTCAAGGGCGAGGTGCCGCTCAGGCGCGCGACCTGGGCGCTCTGCGGGCTCTTCGTCCTGTTCTCGCTCAGCGTGCCGCTGACCCGTGTGCTCTGGTCGGCGGATGCCGTGTACTTCGCGTCGTGGACCCGCTTCGCGGAGATCCTCGCCGGTGGAGCACTCGCGGCGTTCGTGGCGCTGCGCAACCCGCCGGCATGGGTTCGGTGGTTCGCGTTCCCGTCGCTGGCGGCGATCCTGGCGCTGTGCGTCGTGACCCCGTCGGGTCGTGGTTGGGCCTACGAGGGCGGGCTGCCGCTCTTCGCAGTCCTCAGCGTGCTGCTCATCCTCTCGCTGCAGGTCGCCGGCCCCGCTCGATCCCTGCTCGGCACGCGCCCCTTCGTGGCCGTGGGTCGGGTGTCGTTCGGCCTCTACCTGTTCCACTGGCCGGTGTTCGTGGTGCTCGACGAGGCGCGCACCGGGTGGAGCGGCCTGCCGCTGGCCCTCCTGCGCATGGGCGTCACCGTGGCGATCACGGTCACCTCCTACTTCCTCCTCGAGGCGCCGATCCGCGAACGGCGGGTCCTGCTCGCACCGCGTCGGCTCGTCAGCACGCTCGGGATCGCGTTCGCCGCGACGGCTGTGCTCACGTTCGCGCTCGTGCCCGTGCCGACGCGACGGGCCGCGCCGGCGGTGCTCGGCGCCAAGGGCGGCAAGCCCGCCGGGGCGACCGGACAGGCTGCGAAGGCGCCCACCCCGATCGTTGCGATCTTCGGGGACAGCGTGCCGGCCTGGCTCATCGAGAAGGCGGCACCGACCTTCAACCGCACCGACGTCATCGTGGCCAACGGCGCGCACGAAGCCTGCGACGGCATGGTCGACCTGCCGGTCGGACGCGATCGTCGCGGGGGTGAGCTGCGCCCGCCGGCGGAGTGCCGCGGCTGGGCGACCGCCTACCCTTCGGTGCTGCGTCAGGCCGGACGCCGCGCCGACGTGGGCCTGCTCGTCATTGGGACAGCACCGATCGTCGATCACCTCGTCGACGGGCGGTGGGTCGGTCCCTGCGACGGCATCGATTGGTACCTGCGGGACGTCGGCGAGCGGGTCGCCTTCCTGCGCGGTCAGGGCGTGCGGCCGGTGCTGACCCTGCCGTCATGGCCGGGGCCGAACAGCCGCTTCATCTACCCCGATGACTACACCGCGCGCACCGAGTGCGTGCGGCGCGACATGACGGCCTTCGCGGCGACCGAACGGGTACCCGTCGTCGACCTCGCCCCCGAGATGTGCCCGGAGGGGCGTGGTGCCGAGGTGTGCACGCCGACCCGCACCGACGGGGTCCACGTCGACGAGCCGTACGCCGGCCGGATCCTCGACTGGCTGCTGGACGAGACGCTGACGGCGGCGAAGGCGCGCCAACCGGAGCAGACCTGAGCGACCGCGTGCCGTTCCGGCGGAGCACGGTGCCCGGCCGGAACGGCTGCCCGGTCACGCGGTCTCGTCGGAGCGACCCTCGTTGCGTCGACGGTCGGCGTCGAGGCGCTGTTCGAACTCGCGGTTGACCCGGTCCTCGTACTGCTGACGGAGGGCGGCCTTCCGGCGGTTCGTCATCTCGTTCGTCGCGAGCATCGCTGAGTGCACGCCGACCGCACTGCGCTCGAAGTGTGCGAGTCGGTCCGTGGCGTAGCCCATGGCTCGGGCGTCGTCGAAGGCGACCAGGTCGGCGGCGAGGAACTGGAACTCCCACCCGTCGGCCTCGCGCTGGCGGATGAGGCTCGTGAGCGCGTCACGGTCGAACTCGCTGGACGCGTTCTCGTGCCCGTCGGTGATGGTGACGACGAGCACCGCCTCGGCCACCGCGCCCGCCGCGGCCCGAGCGCCGGCCTCCGCGTCGGCGAGGGCGATGATGCGCCCGGTCGCGTCGAGCAGCGGCGTGCCCCCACGGGGCCGGAAGTCGGCCGGGGTGAGGTCGATGGCGTCGTGCAGCGGCGTGCCGTTCCAGTGGATGCGGCACGGGTTCTGCGAGTCGAAGAACACCAGCGTGATGCGGCTGCCCGGGATGGCGTCGGCGCGCTGCTCGGCGAGCAGCTGGTTGAAGCCGCCGACGGCGTCATCGCGGATCGCCGACATGGAGCCGGACTCGTCGATGAGCACGTAGAGGTGCAGGGGCGTGGGGGCGGGGGCGGGTCGGTCGGTCATGGGGTTCCTCCTGGTCGTGGGTTCATGGGCTCGGTGGGGACGGGGTCGAGCGCCGTGGTCACGCTGCGATCACCGACAGGCAGACGAGGCGGTCGTCGACGGCGAGCGCCTGGGCGGCGATGCGGTCGCTCGTGAACCGGTACTCCGTACCGAGGCCGACACCCGGCGAGCGCTCGACGTCGGCCTTGAGGACCCGGCGCACGAAGCGCAACGCCGCGGCGATGCTCGGACGGCGTCCGTCGACCCGGGCCGGGACGTCGAGCGCGATGGCCGTCAGGATCTCGTCCCAGTAGCCGGCGAGCGTCTCGGGCCGGTCGAACACCTCGGCGCTGATGCACCGGCCGCCGATGGCGACGACGAGCCCGGTCTGCAGCGGCAGCGGACGCAGCGCACGCAGCACGCGCACCGCCCGGTCGACGGCGACGATGTTCGGCGGGAGCGCCTGGTCATCCGCGGGCGCGTCGAGGCTGATGCAGGCCGACACGTCGAGGAGCGACCGGGTGCCCGATACGACGCTCCGGTCCTCGAGTGCCGACTCGACGCCCGACCACACGGCGCTCTGGTCGACGTACCGACGGCCGTCGGGCGCGGCCTCAACCGTGCGAGTGACGGTGCGGCGGATGCGGCGGGGCAGGCGCTGGCCGCTCTTGCCGAACCGGGCCTGCCGACCGCCGCCCCAGCGACCCGCCTCGACGCAGGCGACCGGGACCGCGACCTCGCCGGGCTCGACGAGGACCGGGACGGTGACCGTGCGGTTCTGCCACCCGCCCTCGAGGATCTCGCCGTCGGTGATGAGGACCGGCAGCATCCCGGTGTTCGAGACGAGCAGGGTCGGCACGTTCGCCGACGGTGCCTCCTCGACCGTGACGGTGCCCGCAGCGATCGCCTCGGCGAGGGTGACGTACGGGAGCGCGGTCGGACCGTGGCCGTAGAGCGGATAGAGCGTGACGGGCCCGACCGTCTTGGGTCGGCCGATGCTGAGCGTGTCGAGGGCGGGGATGGTGGTCATGGATGGTCCTCCTGGTCGTGGGTGGTCGTGATCGTCGGAAGGTCGGTCGAGCGGCCGCGGGTCACGCAGCGGTGCCCCAGAGTTCGTCGAGCACTGCGTGGACGAACGCGTCCGGCGCGTACGTGATCTCCGCCGCCGGACGGGCCGCAGCGATCGCTGCGATGGCCTCCAGCTCGCCCCAACCCCGGGCGAGCAGGATCCGGAACACGGCCGACGGGGCACGGGCCACGCCGGCGGCGCACGTGACGAGCAGGGTCACGTCGCTGCGGTCGAGGAGGTCGCCGACGGCGGCGAGCACCTCGTCGAACCATGTGGTCTTCTGGGTCCGGTCGTCGTGCGTCGGGGCGCGGCGCACCTCGATGCCGGGAGCGTGTCGGGCGATGAACTCCGTGTCGTCGGCCTCGGCCCGGAGGTCGAGGTAGTGGGTCACGCCGGCGGAGACCCACGCATGGAGCCGCTCGGCCCGCTCCTCGTCCGTGACGCCGAGGTCGGCGGAGATGAGGAGCCCCGGGATCACCTCGTCGAGGCGGTCCAGGTCGGCGGACGTTGCGACGAAGCACCGCCCGTCGAGGGCGGCCTGGGCATCGATGACGGCCTCGAGGCGGGCGGTGTGGGCGGTGGTGTCGGACTGGTGCATGTGGGCTCCTCTCGTCGGGTGGGCAAGGACTTCAGACAACCCGATTCGGGTGTTTATTCCCGTTGGTTTTTCTGAATATTCGTGGGCGGCGGGCCGTTCCCCATTAGATACGGGGGGTGGGACAGAAACGGCTAGCAGTCAGCGACGTTCCAGAATCTTCGTAATCTGCCCGCTCTGTGGGCTAGGTTGGGCGCATGACCGACGCCATCTCCTGGGCCGACCTCGAACGGGCGGAGGGTCGCATCCACCTCGCCCGCGGCTACTCCTCGACCTACCGCCGGCTGCTCTTCCACTCGGCCCGCCGGGTGCTCGAGGCGAACGGCCTCGCCTCAGCGGAGTTCGATCCGGGGTTGCGGATCCCGATCGACGCTGAGTCCGTGGACCTCCAGGTGGCCCGGTTCGGGCTCCGGGCGGAGGGTTCGGCGAGCAAGCCGTCGACGACCCGCAACTACGCCGAGAACTGGCAGCGGTTCGCCCGGTGGGTCCGCGAGTACCTCGACGCCGAGGCGCAGGGGCGCGAGGACCTCTACCTGGCGCCGCTCGAGAAGCGACGGCGTGCTGCGGAGTCCCGGAGGTCGGAACGCTCCTACGCGGATGCCGACGAGAACTTCTCGGTGCGACCGCTGCTCGCCGCGATGTCGATGGCGCCGCCGCCCGCGGAGCGGCGACCGTTCGTGGAACTCGCGCCCGACGCCTCGGCGGTCGCGGACCAGCCGGAGGTGCCGGCGGTGCGTCACTCCCGCCCGCAGCGGCTCGTCGTGCGCACCTCGTTCGGCCCGCTCGAGATGGAGCTGCCGGCCGAGCTCAGCGCTGAGGACGCGGTGCGGATCGCCGCCGCCGTGCTCCGGCTCGCCCAGTGACGCGGCGGTACCGACGAGGTTGTCCGACCCTCACCGCATGATCCCCTCGGCCCGTACGGGGCCGGACAGGAGGGCGACACCGTGGCGGACATGTGCCCGGTCTGCGGGGAGACGAACTTCGGCTTGGCGTACTGCCCGGCCTGCGACCACCCCTACCCGGAGAGCGACGACGACCTCGACGACCTCGACGACGAGGACGACGAGGACGACGAGGAAGACGAGGAAGACGAGGAAGACGACGAGGACGACCTCATCGACGACCTCGGATGGTGACCTACTGAACGGACTTCATCTGCACCACGAACCAGAGGGTCTCGCCGGGTGCGATGTCGGGTGATGGCGACCGGTCGCCGTAGGCGAGGTCGGCGGGGATCCCGAGGAGGCGGGTTCCGCCGATCTTCATGCCGGTGAGGCCCTGGGTCCACCCCGGGATGACCTGGTCGAGGGGGAAGGTCGCGGCCTGACCGCGCGAGTACGAGTCGTCGAAGATCTTCCCGGTCGAGCAGGACACGCCGATGTAGTCGACCGTCACGGTGGAGGTCGCAGCGGCGGCTGCGCCCGTCCCGGGCGTGATGTCCTCGACCACGAGGTTCGTGGGCGGGGGCCCGACCTGCACCGGGACCGCTGGGGCCCCGGCGGGGAGCGGGTCGGCGACGGCCACGCAGGGCTTGCCCGCCGCCGAGCCGGCGGGCGGGGCCGTCGGCGTGGTCGGGCCGTCCGCCGACGTGGTGGTCGTGGCGGCCTTGTCCGAGTTGCCGCCACCGCACGCGGCGAAGCCGATACCGCCCACGAGGCCGGCGAGCACGCCGGCCACCACGAGGCGCTTCCAGGTTTCGGTACGTCGGGTCATGGGGGAACCGTACCCGCCGCTCGCCCGGTCGGGCGGTCGCTCGGGCGTGGTTGTCCCACCTCGGTGGTTCCATACCTCGGTCGGGCCGGTCGGGCCCGGATGTGGATCGGTGGGAGGGGGAGCGGGGCCATGTTCTTCACGCTGCTGCGAGTTGCGATGGCCATCGTGGCTGCGATCTTCGCGGTCTTCCTCCTCATCGGGGTGGTCGTCATCTTCGTGGTCGTGTGGCCGCTCGTCCTCATCCTGTTCCTGCTCTGACCTGACCGACCCGCACCACCTGACCCTCGGTCCGTTCGGACCCGACCCTCGGAGGTACCTCCCATGACCGCAATCGCACACCGCACCATCGACCTCACGTCCGACCGCGCCGGTCGGACGCTCCACCTCGTGGACCTCGAGAACCTGTCGGGTGGCCCGAGCCGCCCCGCCGACGAGCATGCGCGTTCATGGCGTGCCTACGAGGATGCCGCGCGCATCGCCGAGGGTGACCAGGTGGTGGTCGCCGCGTCGGGCCGCACGATGCGGGACGCGGTCTGGTTCCTGCCGACCGGTATCGCGTGCCATTCGGCCAACGGAGCCGACGGCGCGGACCGGGTGCTCCTCGCGGTGGGCGACGCTGCGTGGATCGCGTCGCGCTTCGACCGGCTCGTCATCGGCAGCGGTGACCACGCGTTCGCAGAGTTGGCCGACGCGGTGCAGGCGCTCGGCGTCGAGGTCGAGGTGGTCGTCGGTGCTGGTTGGTGCTCGTCGCGCTACCGACGGTCCGGCCACACCGTGCGCCGACTCGGGCGCGACGACCTCGCCCTCGCCGTGTGACCGGACCGGGCAGCGGCACCGCGGCGAGTGAGCCGCGGTGCCGCCGGTCACGCGGTGGCCGCGCTGCCCGAGGGCGTCGTCGGTGCGGTCTCGTCGCCGATGACTCGCCGTGCCTCGGCGACGGCAGCCTGCACGATGCCCTCGACGTGCTCGATGTCGACCCCGACCTTCTCCGCGACGTGCGCGGTCCAGATGAGGGAGCGCAGGTTCGACTCGAAGTCGATCTGCGACCGCAGGTCGGACCGCTTGGCCTGACGGTTCTGGCTCACCATGACGAACGTGGAGAGGAAGATCGCCTCGAGGCTCACGATGAGCGTGAGCGTGCCGAACGGCTTCTTGTCGAACTCGGCGCCGACGCCGATGAGCCCGACGTTGATCACGATCCAGATGACGAACCACACGATGTGGATGTAGACGAACTGCAGGGATCCCGCGAAATTCGTCACCTTGTCGGCGATGCGGTCCTGCTCGGTGAGCAGGCGGCGGAAGTGCTGTCGCTCGCTCGGGACGTCCCAGTGTGCGAGGTCGAAGACCTTGCCGTCCTCCCTGCCGTCGGCACGGTCGATGATCCGGCAGGCCGCGCACGTCAGCGCGTGGTCGGCGTCGGTCGGCTGCGTGCTGGTGTCGTCCACGGTGCCTCCCCGGTCGGTGGGACTGAGGGAACCTACGCGGCACCCGGTGACCGCGCCGTCGGCGTGCGATGATCGGTGGTGATCGGGGGAACCGCCCCGGAGCCGACACGGGAGTCCGACCACAGATGGCCGACGAGCAGCCCTGGGATCGTCGAGCTGCGGCGCTCGCTTCGGTGCGCACGGGGCCCGACGGGCTCCCGGTGACGCTCGACGACTACCGAGCGGTGTTCGAGGCGGTGCTGCCCGAGGCGACCCTCGGTTACTACGCCGGCGGCGGGGCCGACGAGATCACGCTCGGCGAGAACGTGGCCGCGTGGCGTCGCGCCACCTTGTGGCCGCGGGTGCTGCGCGGCATCGACGGCGTCGACACCACCACCGAGGTGCTCGGCCGTCGTCTCGCCCACCCGTTCATCGTGGCGCCCACCGCGTTCCACGGTCTCGCCACGCCGGAGGCGGAGGTCGCCACGGCGCGCGGGGCGTACGAGGCGGACGCGCTCTACATCCTGTCGACCCTGGCGCACACCGGACCCCGCGCCCTCGCGGCCGGCGCGCCGGACGCCCACCGGTGGTTCCAGCTCTACGTGCTGCGCGACCGTGGGCTCACCCGGTCGATCGTCGACGAGGCGGCTGACTGTGGGTTCTCGGCCATCGTGATCACCGTCGACCTACCGCCCGCAGGGCGGCGCGAGCGCGAGCTACGCACCGGTTTCACCCTCGGCGGCGACCTCGCGGTGCCGTCGATCGCGGCGACGGGCACGACGGGGCCGATCACGATGTTCGACCTGCCGTCGCTCTTCGATCCGAGCCTCACGTGGGCCGACATCGAGGAGGTCGCGACCTGGACGGACCTGCCCGTGGTGGTCAAGGGCGTGCTGCACCCGCAGGATGCGCTCGCCGCTGCCGAGCACGGCGCAGCGGCGGTCGTCGTCTCGAACCACGGTGGTCGACAGCTCGACGGAGTTCCGGCCGGTGCGGTCGCCCTCGCCGCGGTGGCCGACGCCGTGCAGGGCGCGGTGCCGCTGCTCGTGGACGGAGGCGTACGGCGGGGGACCGACGCCATCCGGGCCCGCGCGCTCGGGGCCGATGCGGTGCTCGTCGGCCGTCCGATCCTCTACGGGCTCGCGACGGCCGGGGCCGCGGGGGTCGCCGGGGTGCTCGGCCTGCTGCGGGCCGAACTCGAGAACGGCCTCGCGCTCGTGGGGAGTGCCCGCTTCGACGAGGTCGACGCCTCGGTGCTCCGCCACGACGGCTGAGTCGCCGGGGGTTCGTGTCCGACCCCGCCACATACTGGACGGCACGATGCAGGAGGAACCCGTGACCGCCACCCCCAAGCCGCGACCGTTGCACCACTCGGTGTCCTCCTGCTCCGAGTACGAGCGCTGCCCGCGGCGGTTCCAGTACGGGTACGTGCAGCGGCTCCCGCAGGACCGGCACGTGCCGGAGGCGTGGCGGGTCGGCACGGTGGTGCACCGGGCCCTCGAGGTCGCCTATCAGGAGGCGGCAGCCGGGACGCCGCTGCCCGACACGCGGGCCGACGCGCTCGCGGCGCTCGTCGCGGCCTGGCGCAAGGAGGAGCTGCCCGACGACGCGGCCCGCCTCGCCGACGTCGAGTCGCTCGTGACGGATGCCATTGCGGACGACCCGATCGGGGTGGGGGAGATCCTCGGGGTCGAGCAGTACTTCCGCGCCACGATGGGTGACGGACTGCGCTTCGGGGGGTTCGCGGATCTCGTGCTGCGGCGCGCCGACGCCACGGTCGAGATCGTCGACCACAAGGTCACGCGGTACGCGCGCACTCCCGAGCAGCTGCGGGATGACCGCCAGCTCAACCTCTACGGCCAGTTCGCGCTCCTGCGATACCCGTGGGCCAAGCGGGTCGTCGTGACCCACCACTACCCGCCGCTGCGCACGACGGTGACCGCCGAACTCGACCCGGCGACCATGCAGGCCACGGTGGATGGGCTCGTCGCCATCGCCACCCGCGCGCAGGCCGACACCGAGTACCGCCCGAGCCCGGGCGAGCACTGCGACAACTGCCCGTGGGCCGACCGCTGCGAGGCGGCCCCTGCCAGCGCGAGGAGCTGACATGGTCATCGGCATCATCACCGGTCTCATCGTGGGTCTCGCCGTGGGTGTGCTCGCGGTGTTCGCCTGGCACACGGCGAGTGTCTCGTCGCTGCGCGCCCGCGTTGAGGTCGCGGAGCGCTCGGCCCGCACGGAGGCACAGATCATCGAGAGCGTTCGGGCGGCCCAGGCCGAGGCGATGCGGGACAGCAGCGAGATGCTCGCGGAGCTCGCCGATCAGAAGATGCAGACCTCGACGGCGAAGGTGGAGGGGCTCGTCAACCCTGTGGCCACCCAGCTCAAGCATCTGCAGGAGCGGCTCGGCGCGGTTGAGGAGCAGCGTCGTGAGGAGTCGGGCGCAGTGAAGGAGATGGTCACGAACCTCCGTCAGGTGACCCTCCAGCTGCAGGGCGAGACCAAGACCCTCTCGTCGGCCATGAAGGACACGCGGGTCCGTGGGTCGTGGGGCGAGCAGCAGCTGCGCCGCATCTGCGAACTCGCCGGGCTCATGGAGCACTGCGACTTCTCCGAGCAGGTGCACGTGGCCGGCGATGCGGGCGCCGCGCGGCCCGATCTCGTCGTTCGGCTCCCGGAGGGTCGGACGATCATCGTCGATTCGAAGGTGCCGCTCAACGCGTACATGGATGCGGTCGAGGCGACCGATCCGGCCATCGAGCGCCAGCACCTCGAGGACCACGCGAAGAAGGTGTACGAGCACGCGGCGGCGCTGGCCAAACGTGAGTACACGACGAAGGTCGATGGTTCGGTTGACTTCGTCGTGATGTTCGTGCCCGGCGAGGCATCGCTGGCCGAGGCCTACCGGGTGCGGCCTGCCCTGTTCGACGAGGCTGCAGCGCGGGGCGTGATCCTGGCGACGCCGTCGACGCTGCTCGCGTTGCTCAAGGCCGTCGCGTTCGGCTGGCGCCAGGAGCAACTGGCTCGCAACGCGCTCGAGATCGAGCGGCTCGGCAGTGAGATGCTCGACCGCATCTCGGTGTTCTCCGGTCACTTCACCGGTGTGGGGAAAGCGTTGAAGCAGTCGGTCGACGCCTACAACAAGGCGGTCGGGTCGATGGAGCAGCGGCTGCTCGTCTCGGCGCGCAAGATGCGCGACAAGGGCGCAGCGAGAGGGGCCGAGGTGCCGGAGCTCGCCGGCATCGACGCGACTCCCTCGCTGCTCACGTCCTTCGAGCTCGTCACGGGTGACGACCGCGATCAGGAGGCGGCGGGCGAGTCGTAGTCGCGGCCGCCTCGGGCGATGAGGCGGGGGGCCGCTGTCGCACCGGCGTCGTCGAGGTGCGCAGAGATCTGCAGGTCGGACGGGTCGGTGACGCCGAGCAGGTCGAACAGAGTCCCGACGATGAACGCAGCGATCTCGCCGACGTAGAGGTCGTCCTCGAGCCGGACGGCGGCGCAGAGTCCGAGCGCTCGACCGGGCTCGTCGGCCGGCTCCCAGGAACCGGACGGCCAGCCGATGTGCTCGAGCACTGCGGTCGTCCCCGCGTCGGGCTCGAGGTCGGTGGCCTGGAACCCGACGGTGATGCCGGCGGCCGATCCCTCGACGTACACCCAGCGATCCTGCGACACGATGAGCTGTACGAACGACGGGTCCCACCGGTGCGGGTCCTCGGCGAGCAGTCGGCAGATGAGCCCGCCGATCTCGGTGACGAGCTCGGCCCGGGTCCGACTCACGAGCGCCGGTGTGCCCTCGCCGAGGCGCTGACCGTCGGCGAGCTCGGCGAGCGTGGAGGTCACGGCGTGCTCGGTGAAGTGCACCGCGTCCGAGGCGGGCCACTGCGAGGTGACCCCGAGCAGCACCGTTGCCAGGGCGATCGCGTCGGAGCGCACGGCTTCGGACCACTCCGCGCACTCGCCCGCGGCCCGCTCGAATGCCTCGTGGTCGAGGTCCTCGTCGAAGTGGACGGAGTCGACGATGCTGAGCGCCCGGTCGGCGGCGAGGAGCGCCGAGGTGGCGGCGGACTCGATCCGATCGGTCACGCCGTCGAGGTCGGGGAGCGCCACGACGGGCGCCTCGGGGTCGACGGGGTTGCGGTACCGATCGAGGATCGCGGCGAGGCCGACGGCCGTCACGGTGTCGCGGGCGGATCGGACGACCGAGGAGGACACCCGTCCGAGCAGACGCTCGTAGCGCTCCTCGAACGTGTCGGCGGCCGTGGCGGTGGTGGGGACGGGGTGCTCGTCGGTGGCGGTGCCTCCTGGTCGGGCCCCGGCCGAAGTGCGGCGGTCGGGGGTTCGGTGGGTACGTCCCGATGGTGGCAGAGGGGTGTGACAGGCAGTTCGGCTCGATGGCACCGTCCGGGACGCACGCCCCTACCGCCGGTCGGTGCGACCGCACATGCTGGGTCGCGATGACCACCGCACGAGGAGGTGCCGTGATGACCCTGCTGCAACGTGATCCGATCCTCGAGGAGTTCCGCATGCCGATGCGCATGCGTGATCTCCTCTCGCACTGGCCGAGCCTGTGGACCGAGACCCCGTGGGGCGACGCCGAGCTGCTCCGGGTCGAGGAGTGCCGCGAGGGCGACACGCTCACCGTCCGGGCCGAGATCCCCGGCATCGACCCCGACCGTGACGTGACCGTCTCGATCGAGGACGGCGTGCTCACCATCCACGGCGAGCGGCGCCAGGCCGAGCGGTCGAAGACCTCCGACGGGTTCCGCTCCGAGTTCCGGTACGGCGCGTTCACCCGTTCGGTCGTGCTGCCCGCGGGTACGCCGACGGATGCCATCGCCGCCGAGTACCACGACGGCATCCTCGAGGTGAAGGTGCCGCTTCCGGTGATGACCGCGCCGAGCCCGACCCGGATCCCCGTCCAGCGCGCCTGAGGCGATCCCGGGGGCGCGCGTCGGCGTGCGTCCCCGGTCGAACCCTGCGGGGCACCGGCGCGGGCAGGCCCGGTGCCCCGCGGTCGGGTGCCGCGTCGTCCTGCGCGGCTGCCGGCGGGGCGGCCGCCGTAGAGTCCCCGGCGATCGGGGCCGACGGGCCCCGCGACGACGGGGGTTCTCCGGTGGGCAAGGGCACTGCGCGGTTCGCGGTCGGCATCGTGGCTGCGGCCATCCTCGGGACTCCGGCAGGGGCCTCCGCGGCACCGAGCGCCGTGCGGGCCCGTCCCTCCGTCGGGTGCGGCGCGCCAGCGGCGTACGACGCGAACCGGACGCCCGACTCCCAGATCACCGTCGCGGTGCCGGGCCAGACCGGGGAGTACGCGACCCGCTGGTACTACGAGAACCTCCCGAACGACACCGGATCGAAGCCGGTCCCGCTCGTCGTGGACCTCCACGGGTACTCGGAGGGCGCGACGGTGCACCGACTCATGAGCGGCATGTCGACGCTCGGCGCGACCGCCGGCTTCATCACCGTGACCCCGCAGGGTCAGGGCCCGGTGCCGCGCTGGGACACCGCGCTCTCCGGCAGCCCCGACGTCGCGTTCATCGGGGCGATGCTCGATCAGGTCGAGGCGCAGCACTGCGTCGACCTCAACCGTGTCTTCGTGCAGGGCCTCTCGAACGGGGCGTTCATGACGAGCGCGCTGTCGTGCGTCTACGCGGACCGCTTCGCCGCGGCGTCGCCGGTCGCCGGTATCCAGACCCCGAAGGGCTGCAAGCCGTCGCGACCCGTGCCCGTCGTGGCGTTCCACGGCACGGCCGACGGGTTCGTCGCCTACACGGGAGGGCTCGGGAAGGACGCGCTCAACCTGCCCGCGGCCGACGGGTCGGGTCGGAAGCTCAGCGAGGCCGGCGGTCTGCCCGCGTCGGCGACGAAGGGCCCGAGCGTGCCGGACACCACTGCGATCTGGGCGAAGCGCAACGGGTGCGCGGCGAAGCCCGCCAAGCGGAAGGTGTCGGTCGACGTGACCCGCTTCGCCTACTCGAAGTGTCGCGGCGGGGCCGACGTGCAGCTCTACCGCGTCACGAAGGGCGGCCACACGTGGCCGGGCAGCGAGTTCTCACAGAGTGTGGCGTCCATCGTGGGTCGCACGACGATGACCATCGATGCCGACGAGATCGTCTGGAAGTTCTTCCAGGCCCATCCGCTCACCTCGGCGAAGCGGTAGGGCACGACCCGGACGTCAGGCGATGGGCGCGATGCCCGACCACGAGGTCGGGTCCTGCGGGCCAGTCGCCGGGGCGACGTCGACCGGGATGCCGGTGAGGTGCGACATGCCCGAGGCCGGGTCGACCGCGCCGGGGCCGTCGGCGGCGAGCAGGTTCACGTTGACCCCGGTCGTGCGCGACGCGACCGAGAGGCCCGTGGCGTGCTGGTGACCCCAGCCGTGGGGCATTGCGCACACCCCGGGCATGAGGTCCGCGCTCGTGCGTACCGGGATGCGCACGGTGGCGGTCGCGCTCGTCACGTCGGCGAGGTCGTCGTCGGCGAGGCCGAGTCGGGCCGCGTCGTCCGGGTGCAGGTAGACGTGGTTGGTGGTGAAGTCGTTCGCCACCATCTCCTCGTGGTTGTGGGTCCACGAGTTGTGCGTCTTCACGTGGCGCTTCGAGATGAGCAGCAGGCGATCGGCGCGGTCACGGGCCGCGGCGAACTCGGCGTCGAGGCTCCCGGCCCGGGTCATGAGCCGCTCCGGTGCGAGGTGGACCCGACCGTCGTCGGTGACCACCCGCTCGCCGAGGAACGACCCGGCCGGCAGATCCGGCTTGCGCACCCCGTGGGGTGAGGCCAGCAACTTCTCGAACGAGCCCTGCCTCGAGATGCGCAGCAGCGCGTTCAGCACCTTCTCGGCGGGCACGGTCGGGCGGGGGAGGCCCCGCCTGCGGGCGTGCTTGGCCGCCATGCGCTCGAGAAAGCGTTGGGCCGGCTTCGAGCCGAAGATCGGCGCACCGCACGCCTTCCCAAGCGCGAGGTAGATCGACGCCTCGTCGCGCTGGTCGTCCTGCGGCTCGACCACGGCCCGTGTCGCCTGCAGGTACGGACGCGACTGCATGCCGAGCACGAGTGGGAAGATGAACGGGAGGTCGGCGCGCTGGAGCGGGTCGGTCGCGGGCAGCGTGTAGTGCGCGAGGGAGCCCGTCTCGTTGCGGTAGATGTCGACCGTCACGAGCAGCTCGAGCGAAGCGAACGCCCCCTTGAGGCGGCCGGCGTTGGCCATTGTGAGCAGTGGGTTGCCACCGGTGACGAACAGCGCCCGGATCCGGCCCGGCCCGGGGGTGAGGATCTCGTCGGCGAGGATCCCGCCGGGGAACGCGTCGTTGGTCTTGCGGAACCCGCCGACCCGCGACACGTCGTCGCTCATGAGGGTCCCGGTCCGCTTGCCGAACTTCGCGAAGTCGAAGATGCCCTTGCCGACGACCGTGCCGCCGGGCCGGTCGAGGTTGCCGGACACCGCGTTGATGACCTCCTGGAGCCAGAAGCCGAGCACGCCGTTCGAGCCCATGTTCACGCCGGTGGACGAGTACATCGCTGCAGCGCCGGCCGATCGGAACGCCGTGACCATCTCCCGGAGGGCGGCCGGGTCGATCCCGGTCACCTCGGCCGTGCGCTCCGGGGTCCAATCGGCGCACAGCGCGGCGACCTCGTCGAACCCGGTGGTGTGGGCGTCGACGAGCGCTCGGTCCACGCCCCCGCTCGCGATGAGCTCGTTGAGGAACGACAGGTAGAAGAAGACGTCGGTGTCGGGCCGGATGAACACGTGGTCCGTGGCGGACTTCGCCGTCTCCGTGCGGCGGGGGTCGACCACGATGACCCGGCCGCCGCGCTCGGCGATCTCCCGCAGGCGCTTCTTCGGGTCGGCGACCTGGAGGAAGGACCACTTCGAGACGACCGGGTTGGCGCCCACGATGACGAGGCACTCGGTGCGGTCGACGTCCGGCACGGGCTGGGTGAACGGGAACCCGTAGATCTCGCGGGCCGCAGCGAACTTGTTCGCGCAGTCCTGGGTCGCACTCGCAAACATCGACCTCGACCCGAGGCCATCCATGAACCCCTGGGCGAAGATCGGGTGCAACACGCTGAACCCGGCGGCCGTGCCCACGTACATCGCGACGGCGTCGGGGCCGTGCTCGGCGACGATCGAGCGGACCTTCGCCCCGATCTCGGCCTCGGCGGTCTCCCACGACACCCGATCCCAGGCGTCGCCGGTGCGGCGCATCGGGAACCGGAGCCGGTCGGGTGATGCGTAGAGCCGGTGCTGCTTCACGCCCTTGATGCACGCGAACCCGGCGGTGGCGACGTGTTC
>JBJTQX010000023.1:0-11382 GCA_046075855.1 Actinomycetes bacterium | reverse complement strand
CACCTACCCGATGGCCACCGCCCGCGAGCTGCGCGCCTCCTGGCCGATCCTCCGACTGCTCCCGATCGCGCCGGCCTCGTTGCGCCGCGCGCTCCAGTACCAGGCCGCGACCACCCGCGTGCACCCGAAGATCGAGCACTGGTACCTCGTCGCCATCGGGGTCGAGCCGACGCAGCAGGGCCGCGGGCTCGGCACCGCGCTGCTCGCCCCGGGGCTCGCGGCCGCCGATGAGCAGGGCCTGCCCGCGTACCTCGAGACGGAGAAGGAGCGGAACCTGCCGTTCTACGGACGTCACCGGTTCGCGGTCGACCGGCACCTCCCGGCGCCGGTCCCGAGCTCACCGCAGATCTGGACGATGCTGCGCCCCGAGGCCTGAGCGGCGCGCCCCGGTACCGGCTCAGGCGTCGACGGTGGCCGCGACGAACCGCTCGAGCTGCCGCAGGTTGCGGCACTCGTACACACCGTCACAGTGCACGCCGTACTCCCCGACGATCGAGTCTCCCGTGTTCCAGTAGCCGCGCGGCTCCGGGTTGAGCCAGAACACGCGGCGGGCTCGTTCGCGGATCTCCTTGATCACGAGGGCCTGCGATGCGTGGTAGTTGTTGCGCGCGTCCCCGAGGATGATCACCGTCGTCTTGTGCGTGACCTCGGTGAGGTGTCGGTCCCGGAAGATCTCGAACGCGTGCCCGTAGTCCGAGTGACCGTCGACCCAGACCACGTCGGCCTCGGTGTTCACGCGGTGGACGGCCTCGGTGATCTCGTCCGACTCGTCGAAGAACCGGGTGACCTCGTCGATCCCATCGATGAACACCCAGGACCGGACCTTCGAGAACTGACCGGCCATCGCGTAGACGAACTGCAGGGTGAAGCGGGCGAAGGATGCGACCGACCCGGAGATGTCGGCGATGACCATCACCTCCGGCTTCGAGGGCCGCGGGTTGCGGAACTTCGGCTCCACCGGGACCCCGCCGTAGGACAGCGAGTGGCGCACGGTGCGGCGGAAGTCGAGCATGCCCCGCCGCCGACGCTTGCGGCGTTGGGCGAGCCGGGCCGCGAGGGCCCGGGTGAGCGGCTCGATGGCCCGCTGGAGCTGGACCATCTCCTCCCGCGAGGCGTGCATGAACTCGACGTCCTCGGGCAGCGGCTTGCGGAGGGTGCGGGCCATCGCCTCGACCCCGCGGTCGGCGACGAGGCGGCGTCGGATCTCGTCCTCGACGAGTTCCCGGAACCGCTTGATGCGGGCCTGCTGGTCCTCGGCCGCGAAGCGCTCGGCGAGCGCGTCATCCTCGGCCACCGCACCCTGCTCGCGCGAGCGTTGGAGCATGCGCTCGGCCATCCCCTCGAGGTCGAGCTGCCGCAGCGTGCGGTACAGGTAGTACGTGCCGCCGACCGGCCGGCCCGGCTCCATGCCCGCGAACCGGTTGACCGCGAGCGCCGCGAGGTTGCGCTGCATCCGCTCGTCGCCCTGCATGAGCGCCTGCATGAGCATCTCCGCGAGGTCCTCGTTGCTGATGCCCTCGCCGCCGCCCCCACCGCCCGGCTGGTTGCCGGACCCGGAACCCTCGACGCTCTGCTGCTCCCCGTCCGATCCCCCGCCGTCCTCCTCGCCGTCGATCCCGGGGCTCCAGAGCGCGAAGTACACCTCGAACACCGTCTCGAAGGCCTTGCGGTGGCGGTGCTGCTTCACGAGGGTGGCCCCGAGCACCGCTCTGAGCGCCTCACGGTCCTGCATCGAGATGTGCTCGACCGCCCGCATCGCGTCGAGGTTCTCGGTCATCGAGACGGGCAGACCCGCGGCGCGCAGCTCGTGCACGAAGCCCTGGAGGACATCGAGGAGGTCGCCGCTCCCGACGACCCCCGGCGGCATCTCGAACGCGTTGCGGCTCATGGCGTCGGCCAGCTTCGGGGAGGTGAAGAGCGCGTCACGCACGCCTGGGTCCGATGGGCGACCCACCGCCCTCGACCCCGAGCTCCTTGCGGGCCTTGGCGATGTCGGTCTGGTACTTCAGCAGCACGTGCAGCGTCTCCCCGATCACCTCCGGGTCGACCTGCGTGTGGCCGAGGTACAGCAGCGTGCGGGCCCAGTCGATGGTCTCGGACACCGACGGCGCCTTCTTCACGTCGAGCGCCCGGATCGAGCGCACGACCTGAGCGATCTGCTCGGCCAGTGCCTCGTCGATCTCCGGCACGCGAACCCGCACGATCTCCCGCTCCCGATCGAGGTCGGGGTAGTCGACGTGGAGGAACAGGCACCGCCGCTTGAGCGCCTCGGAGAGCTCACGGGTGTTGTTCGAGGTGAGCATGACGATCGGCCGCTGCCGACCCGCGATCGTGCCGAGCTCCGGGATCGACACCTGGAAGTCGGAGAGCACCTCGAGCAGGAGCGCCTCGGTCTCCACCTCGACCCGTTCGACCTCGTCGATGCGCAGCACCACGGGCTCCTCGGCCCGGATGGCCTCGAGTAGCGGGCGCTCGAGCAGGACCGCGTCCGATAAGATGTCGGACTCCACCGTCTCCCAGTCCCGCTCGTGCTCACTGTCGGCCTGGATACGGAGGAGCTGCTTCTTGTAGTTCCACTCGTAGAGCGCCTTGGCCTCGTCGAGGCCCTCGTAGCACTGGAGCCGGATGAGCCGTGACCCGGTGACCGCGGCCACCGCCTTGGCCAGCTCGGTCTTGCCGACACCAGCCGGGCCCTCGACGAGCACCGGCTTCTCGAGGCGGTCGGCGAGGTAGACCACCCCGGCGATGCTCGTGTCGGCCAGGTAGTCGATGCCGCGCAGGCGGTCGATGACGTCCTGGACGGAGGCGAACCGTTCGGCCATGTCAGGTCCTCACTTGCCCGTCGCCCCAGACGACGTACTTGTAGGTGGTGAGCTCTCGGAGCCCCATGGGCCCGCGAGCGTGGAGCTTCTGGGTGGAGATGCCGATCTCCGCCCCGAACCCGAACTCCTCACCGTCCGTGAACCGGGTCGATGCGTTCACCATCACCGCGGCGGCGTCGACCTCCCGGGCGAACCGGCGGGCTGCATCGAGGTCGGTCGTGACGATGGCCTCGGTGTGCCCGCTCCCGTACAGGTTGACGTGGGCGATCGCCCCGTCGAGGTCGGCGACCACGGCGACGCTCATCACGAGATCGAGGAACTCCCGGCCGAAGTCCTCCTCGGTCGCGGGTTCGACCGAGGCCACCCGGGACCGGGTCGCCGCGTCGCCCACGAGCCGGACGCCCGCGGCGCTGAGGCTCGCGCAGATGGCGGGGAGGAAGGTGTCGGCGACCGCCTCGTGCACGACGAGCGACTCCGCCGCGTTGCAGACGCTCGTGCGCTGGGTCTTGGCGTTCACCACGATCGCGTGGGCACGGTCGAGGTCCGCCGCCGCGTCGACGTAGACGTGGCAGTTCCCGTCCCCGTCGATGATGACCGGCACGGTGGCGTTCTCCCGGATGCTGCGGATGAGCGCGGGCCCCCCACGCGGGATGAGGCAGTCCACGTGCTCGGTGAGCCGCATCACCTCCACCGCAGTCTCATGCGAGGGGTCGTCCACGAGCACGAGGGCATCGGCGGGCAACCCGGCCACCTCGAAACCGGTGCGCAGCGCGGCCGCCACGGCGAGGTTCGACCGGAGCGCCGTCCCGGAACCGCGCAGCAACGCAGCGTTGCCCGACTTGAGGCACAGACCTGCGGCGTCCGAGGTCACGTTCGGCCGGTTCTCGTAGATGATGGCCACGACCCCGAGCGGGACACGGACCCGGCTGATCTCGAGGCCGTTCGGGCGTCGCCAGCCGTCGAGCACCTCGCCGATCGGATCCGGGAGCGTGGCGACCTGCCGCAGGCCCCCGGCCATGGACGCGAGCCGGGCGTCGGTGAGGCGGAGCCGGTCGAGCGGGCCCGGCTCCATGCCGGCTGCCTCGGCTGCCGCGAGATCGAGCGCATTGGCCGCCTGGATCTCGGCGGACTGCGCCTCGAGCGCGTCGGCGGCGGCCAGCAGGGCGGCGTCCTTGCGGGCGGTGGAGGCGGTCGCCAGCACCCGGGCCGCGTCCCGGGCCCGACGCCCGAGGTCGAGGACCGACGAGGGCTGGGACATGGGGGCGGAGTGTAGTGGTGGCCTCGCGAACCCCCCGAAGGCCCTGCGGACGCGAGGAGGGGCCGGGCGGAATCGCCGCGGCCCCTCCTCGGCGCTCGTCCTGCCGTGGGGTCCGGAGTGGATCCGGACCCTCCCCCCGTACCGGCTGGAGAGCGAACTGGCGTCATTGTGACGCCCGCCACACCTCGAGGCAAGTCAAGCCTCACTCAAGGCGCAGCCGGCTCAGGCCTCGGGCATCACCACGAGGTCGTCGCGGTGCACGACCGCGACGGCCGCACCGTCGGGGAGGTCGGCGCTGCGGCGCCCGGCGGCGCCGCGCAGGGTCGCAGCATCGATCCGGACGAGGCCCTTGGCCACCACCCGCCCGTCCTCGGCCACGATCTCGACCGCGTCGTCGACGTCGAAGTCCCCCTCGACCGTCCGCACGCCGGCCGCGAGCAGCGAACGGCCCGAGGTGACGAGCGCAGTTGCCGCCCCGGCGTCCACGTGCACCCGCCCGGCGGACGGCAGGGCGAAGGCGATCCAGAGCTTGCGGCCGGGGAGCCGTTCCCCCCGCGGCAGCACGGTGGTGCCGACCGCGGCACCGCTGAGGGCACCCGCCACGACGTCGACGGCGCCAGCGGCGGCGATGACCGTGCGCACTCCGGACCAGGAGGCGATCTTGGCCGCGGCGAGTTTGCTCGCCATCCCCCCGCTCCCCCGCGCGCTGCCGGCACCACCCGCCGCCGCCTCGAGCTCCGCGTCGACGGCTGCGATCTCCTCGATGAGCGAGGCGGACGCGTCGCGGCGCGGGTCGGCCGTGTAGAGGCCCTCGGTGTCGGTGAGGAGCACGAGGGTGTCCGCGCCGATCATGTTCGCCACGAGCGCCGCGATGCGGTCGTTGTCGCCGTAGCGGATCTCGTCGTCGGCCACCGTGTCGTTCTCGTTCACCACCGGGATGACCCCGAGCTCGAGCAACCGCAGCAACGTCTCGCGCGCGTGCAGGTACTGCGAACGCTGGCCGAAGTCGTAGGGATCGAGCAGCACCTGACCCGGCACGATGCCGTGACCCGCGAGCAACGCGCGGAGTTGCTCGATGAGCATGGGCTGGCCGACCGCGGCCACCGCCTGGAGCGTGCGCACGTCGCTGGGGCGGCTCGTGAGCCCGAGCGCCGGCAGCCCGGCGGCGATCGCGCCCGAGAGTACGAGCACCACGTCGTGCCCGTCCTGGCGAACCGCGGCGAGTTCGTCGGCGAGCTTCGCGAGCGCGCCCAGGTCGAGGTCGCCGCGCTCGGTCGTGACCGAGGACGTCCCAACCTTGACCACCGCCCGCGTGCTCACAGGCCCTCCACGTACTCGAGCTCGATCGCACCGATCCGCACGAGGTCGCCCTCCTGGGCGCCCGCCCGGGCCAGCGCCCGCTCGACCCCCATCCGTCGGAACCGGTCGTGCACGTACTCGAGGGCCTCGAGGTTCGTGAGGTCGGCCATCGCCACGACGCGTTCCGCGTTGCGGCCGTGCACGCGGAACGCCCCGTCCTCCTCGCGCACCACGCTGAACCCCTCCTCCGCGGGACGGTGGACGACGAACGCCTCGCGTTCCACCTCCGCGTCGCGAGCCTCGTCGATGAGCACGCCGACCCGGCCCAGCAGTCGCTCGAGCCCGAGACGGGTGACCGCCGAGATCTCGAGCACGTCGTCGCCCTCGAGGTGGAAGGACGCGACGTCGACCTTCGTGCCGACGAGGACCCGGGGGCGTTCGAGGAGCTCCGGCCGGTAGCGCTCGAGCTCGTCGAGCAGGATCGCCTCCTGCTCCTCCGGCCCCCGACCGTCCACGGGCGCGAGGTCGAGCAGCACCACGAGGACACGCGCGCGCTCGATGTGCCGGAGGAACCGGTGACCGAGCCCGCGCCCCTCCGCCGCGCCCTCGATGAGGCCGGGGATGTCGGCGAGCACGAACTCGTGGTCCTGGAAGCGGACCACCCCGAGGTTCGGTTCGAGCGTGGTGAACGGGTAGTCCGCGATCTTCGGCTTCGCCGCGCTCACCGCAGCGATGAGCGTGGACTTCCCGGCGTTCGGGAACCCGACGAGCGCCGCGTCGGCCATGAGCCGCAGCTCGAGGTCGAGCCAGCGCTCCTCCCCGTACTCGCCCTGCTCGGCGAACGACGGCGCGCGCCGAGCGTTCGAGAGGAACCGGGCGTTGCCTCGGCCACCCCGCCCGCCACGGGCCGCGAGCCACGTGTCGCCGTGGTGCACGAGGTCGGCGATGACCTCGCCCGTGGCGTGGTCGCGCACCGTCGTGCCCTCGGGCACGGTCACGACGAGGTCCTTGCCGCGGTGGCCGTGGCGCTTGTTGCCCGAACCGTGGGTGCCGCTCTCGGCCTTGCGGTGCGGGTGGTCCCGGAAGGCGAGCAGCGAGGCCGCGTTCCGATCGGCGGTCAGCCAGATGTCTCCGCCCTTGCCGCCGTCGCCACCGTCGGGCCCGCCCTGGGGCACGTGCGCCTCGCGTCGGAACGCCACGGCACCCGCGCCGCCGTCACCGCCGCGGACGTTGAGTTGGGCCTCGTCGACGAACCCGCTCATCGGTAACAGGATACGGACGCCGGCACCGCGCACCGCGACCAATGCGAACGCCCCGGGCCTGTGGCACCGGGGCGTCGGTCACGGGCGGGCGAACCGCCGGGGTCGGTCAGGCCGATTCGCCGGGCAGGACGTCGACGAGGCGACGGCCCCGACGCCGACCGAAGCGGACCGTTCCGTCGACCGTGGCGAAGAGGGTGTCGTCGCCACCCCGGCCGACGTTGAGGCCCGGGTGGAACTGGGTGCCCCGTTGGCGCACGATGATCGAACCTGCGGTCACGTCGGTTCCGCTGTAGACCTTCACCCCGAGACGCTGCGCGTTCGAGTCCCGACCGTTGCGGGAGGAGGAGGCACCCTTCTTCTTCGACATCTCGCTACCGGCCCTCTCTCAGCCCTTCGAGATCTTCGTGATCTCGATCGTCGTGTAGTGCTGGCTGTGACCCCAGCGCTTGCGCTGGTTGGCCTTCGACTTGTACGAGAAGCCGTTGATCTTCGGACCCTTCGCGGCCCCGACCACCTTCGCGGTCACCGAGGCGCCTCCGAGCTGCGAGGGCGTCGAGAGCACGGCATCGCCATCGACCAGCAGCACGGCCCGCAGCGAGACGTCCGCGCCCTCGTCCGCGCCGAGCCGCTCCACGTCGAGGCGCTGACCCTCCTGGACGCGGTACTGCTTCCCGCCCGTGCTGATGACTGCGTACATGGTGCTGGGTGACCCTCTCGGCGACGGCGCTCGTGAACCCGGGGAGGCTACAGCATCGAGTGGTCGACCGTGAAACCGCGCCCCTGGCAGTGCGGGCAGGTCTCGGAGAAGGACTCCACGAGGCCCTCCGAGATCCGCTTGCGGGTCATCTCGACGAGGCCCAGCTCCGAGATCTCGAAGACCTGGGTCCGGGTCTTGTCCCGGGCGAGGGCGTCCCGGAGCACCCGGACCACCTCGGCCCGGTTGCCCTTGATCTCCATGTCGATGAAGTCGATGACGATGATCCCGCCGATGTCCCGCAGCCGGAGCTGGTGGGCGACCTCCTCGGCTGCCTCGAGGTTGTTGCGGAACACCGTCTCCTCGAGGTTCGACCGGCCGACGTTCTTCCCGGTGTTCACGTCGATGACCGTGAGCGCCTCGGTCCGTTCGATGATGAGCGAACCACCCGAGGGCAGCCAGACCTTGCGGTCGAGTGCCTTGTGCAACTGTTCGTGCACGTGGAACCGCTCGAAGAGCGGGAGGTCCGGCTCCTCGTAGAGCTCGACCCGCTCGGCGAGCTCCGGGGCGATCGCCTCGACGTAGGACCGCACCTCCTCGTAGAGCGCGGGATCGTCGATCACGATCGATCGGTACTCGGTGTTGAACTCCTCGCGGATGACCCGCACCACGAGGGGCGGCTCGCGGTGCAGCAGCGCCGGCCGGTTGGACCGCTTGGCTGCCTCGGCGATGCTGCGCCACTCGGCCTTGAGCCGTTCGAGGTCGCGGCCGAGCTCCTCGGCCGAGGCGCCGGCGGCGGCGGTGCGCACGATGAGCCCGGCATCGTCGGGGCGGATCGCGTCGAGCACCTTGCGGAGGCGCTTGCGCTCCTCGTCGGGGAGGCGCTTCGAGATGCCGTAGGTCTGGGGCTGACCGGGCACCATCACCACGAAGCGACCGGCGAGGCTGACCTCCTGGGTGAGCCGGGCCCCCTTGGCGCCGATCGGGTTCTTCGTGACCTGCACGATGATGTTCTGCCCGTTCTTGAGCAGCGTCTCGATCCGGGGCTGCTGGGTGTCGACCTCGGAGGCGTCGAAGGCCACGTCGCCCCGGTAGAGCACGCCGTTCTTCGGCGTCGAGATGTCGATGAACGCCGCCTCCATACCGGGCAGCACGTTCTGCACCCGGCCGAGGTAGATGTTGCCGTCGATCTGGGTGGCGTCGTCGGTCGGTCGGCTCACGTAGTGCTCGGTGAGCACCCGGCCCTCGAGGACCGCGAGGTGCACCACGCCGTCGGCGGCCCGGTGCACGCACATCGTGTACCGCCCGGTCGGGCGCCCCTTGCGGCTGCGCCCCCGTCGACGCTCGAGCACGGACTCGTCGAGATCCTCGAGGTCGCTGGCCGGACCGAGGTCCGCGACCCGCGCCGGCGTCGGCTTGGCGCCACCCGCACCACCGCGACCACGGCCGCCGCGACGGCGTCGCTTGCGGGCCGTACCCTCGCCGGCCGGACGCTCGCCGCCCTGCGGGCGGGGACCGGAGCCCGCGGGCACCGCGGGGGCCGGCCACGTGTCGCCGATCTTCGGTCGCTCGGCGGCCGGCGGGGCCGGACGGGTGTCGCCGATCCGCGGGCGCTCGGTGGGCGCAGCGATCCCGGCCTCCGCTGCGGCTCTCGCCGCCACGTCGTCCGCGGTCAGCCCGCGGTCCGCCGCAGCGTCGTGCTGGTCGTCGCCGGCCGACGCGCGAGCGCCCGACTGGTCGCCCTGACCCGCCTGACCGCCCTGCCCACCGGTGCCCGCGGGCCGCTTCCGGTTGCGCCCGCCGCGGGAGCCGCGGCGTCGACGCGGCTTCGGCGTGCCGTCCGTGTCACGCTCGCCGCCGGCACCGCCGGACGCAGGAGCGCCCTCGGCGCGCCCGCCGTCAGCCGCAGGGGCGGCGGGGCGGGGCGGCGGCGTGCTGGGGGTCGGAACCGCCGGGGGGCGTTCCGTCGGTGCGGGTCCGTTCGCCCCGGCGGGGTTCACCGGCTGCTGCTCGTCGGTCATCTCGTCCTTCTCTCATGACGCGCGTGCCTCCACGGCACGCAGCGCGTCGGCGGTCAGCGGCTCCAGCCGCGCGCCGCCGCGCTCGATCCACTGGGCGGTCCGGAGCACCCGAACCTCACGGAGGTCATCACCGAGCACGGTGACCACCTCCGCAGGACGGGCGCCCGGTTGGGTCGCGATCTCCGCAGCGAGCACGGGGCCCGCCGCGCCGGCACCGCGCACCCGGAGGTGACGGAGCGCCGGGCGGATGTCGACGGTGTCCTGCCGACCCTTCCGGGTACGGCTGACCGGGAGCGACGTCGTCGCGAGGACGCGGTCGATCCGGTCGGCGATGGCCTCGGCCGTGACGGGGCTCCCGTCTCGGCCGGCGACCTCGATCTCCCACTCCACGGCGGTCACCGACTCCTGGAGTGCGGGGGCCCGGTCGGCGAGGAGGACCGCACCGGTCACCTCGATGCCCTCGGGCAGCGCGGCGCTGAGCCGGGACGGCAGCGCCGCGAGGTCGACCGGTTCGGTGAGCCGCACGTCGAGGTACTCCGCCTCGCTCTCGTGGCCCACCGACAGCGCGAGGCCGAACGACACCTTCGGTCGCGGCGAGAACCCCTCGGTGAAGGCGAGGGGCAACTGCTCGATACGGAACGCTCGGTCGAAGGCACGGGCCACGTCACGGTGCGACACGAAGCGCACCTTGCCGCGCTCGCGGAACGCGATCCGCACGGGGAACTGGCCCTCACCGCGCACCCGGGGCCCCCGATCCGGTGAGGAACCGCACGGGCACCGCACCACCGGCTGCGAGGTCCTGACCCGTGCCCTGGCTGCCGCCGGCCGGGGCGACCGGGGAGGCCACCACGTGCTCGAGGGCGTAGTCGGTGCACACGCCGCAGTCATAGCAGGGCGTCCAGCGACAGTCGGGGAGGCCGTGCTCGGCCAGGGCGGCCTGCCAGTCCTGCCACAGGAAGTCCCGGTGCAGGCCAGCCGCGATGTGGTCCCACGGCAGCACCTCGTCCTCGGTCCGGTGCCGGGTCGTGTACCAGCCCGGGTCGAGGCCCTCGGCCGCCATGGCGTCGATCCACCGGTCGAGATCGAAGTGCTCGCTCCACTCCTGGAACACACCGCCCGCACGCCACACCCGTTCGATGACCCGACCGATCCGCCGGTCCCCGCGACTGGCGATGCCCTCCGCGAGGCTCGCCCGCGGATCGTGCCAGCTCAGCTTCACGCCGGTACGCCGTGTCGCGTCCCGCAGGAGACCGACCTTGCGCATGAGCTCCTCGGGCGCGTTCTGCCCGAACCACTGGAACGGCGTGTGCGGCTTCGGCACGAATCCGCCGACCGAGGCGGTGCACGATGCGCCCTTCGTGTGGCGCCGACCGATCTCCACCACGTTGCGCGCGAGCTCGGCGATCCCGAGCGTGTCCTCGTCCATCTCGGTCGGCAGGCCGATGAGGAAGTACAGCTTCATCCGCCGCCAACCCTGGGAGAACGCACCCTCCACCGCCGCGTAGAGATCCTCCTCGGTGATGAGCTTGTTGATCACCTGACGCAGCCGCCACGAACCGCCCTCGGGAGCGAAGGTGAGCCCGGTCCGGCGGACCCGCTGGATCTCGCTGGCGATCCCGACCGTGAACGCGTCGACCCGGAGGCTCGGCAGCGAGATGCCGACGTTGCCGCAGCCCTCGGCCTCCTGGCCGTCGAGGATAAATGCACTGCCGCGAACCGTGCAAAGTCAACCGGAAAACGCCATCGCCTTGTAGATGATGATGGGACTCTATTAGACGTAATTGATTCATGAGGTATAGAAAATATAGAGACCATTCCTTGGATAAAAATATGAAAAGAAATAAGCCCCTCCGCTCAGCTCTCTGCGGTCTAAGACTGCATGAGATTGGGTGATGCTTGAAAAGCCGCACCCCGACAGGGTTTTGAGAGCCCAGTCATGGTTTGAAGGATTGTCACATGCCCAGACTCGTTGCACTGCAACGGTTTTGAACGAAGAAAATAAGTCAACGATAAACCTTGAGTCTTG
>JBJTQX010000022.1:0-19168 GCA_046075855.1 Actinomycetes bacterium | reverse complement strand
GGTGCTTCACCGCCTGGAACGATCCGATCGGCACCCCGAACTGCCGGCGCTCGGTCGCGTACGCGACGGTCATGTCGAGCATGCGGTGCCCGAGCCCGAGGAGCACCGCAGCGGTGCCGAGCGCGCCCCGATCGAAGGCCGCCGCGGCCTCAGCCGGACCGCCCACCTCGGTGGCGTCCGCCTCCGACCACTCCAGCGCGGCCAGACGGCGACTCCCATCCATGGCCTCGACCGTCTCGAGCGTCACCGCACCGGGGGCGACGGTGAAGAGGCGCCCGTCCCGCTCGACCAGCAGCAGGTCGGCCGAACCCGGGTCGAGCGCGAACGGGGCGCCCCCGATGCAGGTGGTCACGGTGCGCGGGCCGGCGACGAGTGGCGCGGCGACCGCGGCGTGCTCCACCACGGGCTCGGGCAACGCGGCCCGGCCGCACTCCTCGAGCGGGAGCACGAGGTCGAGCATCGTCATGCCGAGCCCACCGGCGGCCTCGGGAGCGAGCACCGCGAGCACGCCCATCTCCCCGAGCCGGTCCCACACGACGCCGCTGCGCCCATCGGCGTTGGACCACGCGGCCCGCACCACCGCGGGCGGGCACTCGCGGACCAGCAGGTCGCGCACCGCGTCGCGCAGTGCGACCTGGTCGTCGGTGAAGGCGAAGCGCACGGTCACTTCCTCGGCAGACCGAGCACGCGCTCGGCGACGACGTTGCGCTGGATCTCGTTGGTGCCCGCGTAGATCGGGCCGGAGAGCGAGAACTGCCAGCCCTTCGACCACGCGCCCTCGAGCTCGGCCCGGGGACCGAGGATGCGTTGGGCGATCTCGTGGATGCGGATGTCGAGCTCCGACCAGAAGATCTTCACCATCGAGGCCTCGGGCCCGGAGTGGCCGCCGTCGGCGAGCGCGGTGACGACCCCGAGGGTCTGGAGCCGGTAGGCCTCGGCGTCGATCCACACACGGGCGACCGCGTCGCGCAGGTCGGTGTCCTGCGGGTCGGCCTCGGCCCGCCACAGCTCCACGAGCCGCTGCGCCGCCGCGGTGAAGCGACCCGGCGAACGCAGCGTGAGGCCGCGCTCGGAACCGGCGGTGGCCATGGCCACGCTCCAGCCCTGGTGCACCTCACCGAGGACCGCGTCGTCGGGCACGAACACGTCGTCGAGGAAGACCTCGGCGAACCCCTCGTCGCCGTCGAGCCGCCCGAAGCCCCGCACGGTGATGCCGGGCGAGTCGAGCGGCAGGAGGAAGTAGGTGAGGCCGCGGTGTCGCTCCGACTCGGGGTCGGTGCGGAAGAGCCCGTAGAGGTGGGTGCAGAACGCGCCACGGGTGGTCCAGGTCTTCTGGCCGGAGAGGCGCCAGCCACCGGCGGCCTCGTCGCGCACGCCCCGGCTCTTCACCCCGGCGAGGTCGCTGCCCGCCTCGGGCTCCGACCAGCCCTGCCCCCAGGTCTCCTCGCCCGAGGCCATCCGCGGCAGGTAGCGGTCCTGCTGGGCCTGCGTGCCGAACATGAAGATGGACGGCGCGAGCAGGAAGATGCCGTTCTGGGTGACCCGTTGCGGGGCGCCGGCCCGGTAGTACTCCTCCTCGAAGATGATCCACTCCCACAGCGAGGCGTCGCGCCCGCCGTAGGCCGCGGGCCAGGACACGACGGCGAGGCGCGCGTCGAAGAGGCGGCGCTCCCACTCCAGGTGTGCGGCGAACCCCTCGCGGGTGTCGCCCGAGGGCAGCGGCGGATCGGGCACGTTGGCCGCGAGCCAGTCCCGCACCTCGCGGCGGAAGGCCTCCTCGGCGGCGCTGAACGTGAGATCCACGGCGATTCCCTGACGGCTGACGGAGCGTCAGAATGTACCCAACTGCGCACCCGGGGCCCGGAGCCGGGGTCCTCTGCGAAGATGACGGCCCGTGCCGAGGACGGCCGGGGACACGGGGACGGCGATGGCGGACCGGGAACGCAGCAGGCGCAGCGAACGGCGGGTGGGTGACCGCCGCGTCGCGGGCAACCTCGGCTGGCTCGACGCGCTGCTCGACGCGGTCATCATCGTGGATGCCGCCGGGGTCGTGCACCAGTGGAGCCGCGCCGCCGAGCAGGTCTTCGGGTGGCGACGCGAGCACGCGCTCGGTCGCGATCTTGCGGACCTCATCATCCCCGAGGAACTGCGCGCGGCCCACCGCGCCGGGTTGGATCGGCTGCGCAGCACCGGGCAGCCCACGATCATCGGGCAGCGGCTCGAGCTCCCGGCGCTGCGTTCGGACGGACGGCGGATCGAGGTCGAGCTCACCATCACCTCGGCCACCGGGTGGGACGGCGAGGTGTACGTGGGCTTCGTGCGCGACCTCACCGAGCTCAAGGAGGCGCAGCGGCAGGTCGAGGCGAGCGAGCACCGGTTCCGGGCGATCGTCGAGCACTCCCCCGCCATCATCTCGATCCTCCACCGCGACGGCACCTGGGAGTCCTCGACCGCGGCGGGCACCCGCATCCTCGGTTGGGACCGGGGCCACGAGGCCGAGGGCGGCGTCTTCGGGCTCGTGCACCCCGCCGACGCCGAGTACGCACGGGCCACCTTCGAGGAGGTCGTGCGCGGGGAGCGCGGACCCGACGAACCCGTGCAGTTCCGCGTGCAGGCCGCCGACGGCACGTGGCGGTGGCTCGAGACCGCGGCCGACAACCTGCTCGACGACCCCGACGTCGACGCCATCGTCCTGCACTCCCGCGACGTGACGGCCCAGCACGAGGCCGACCACCTCCTGCGCCAGAGCGCGGACCGCATCGCCGCGGTGGTCGACCACCTCGAGGCCGGGGTGCTCATCGAGGACTCCGAACGCCGCGTCGCGCTCGTGAACGAACGGTTCATCCAGATCTTCGGGATCCCGCTGCCCCCGGTCGCGATCGTCGGGCAGGAGGCCACCGACCTCTCACCGTTCGCGCCGCTCTTCGAGGACCCGGAGGCGTTCGTCGCGGGCGTGGAGTCGCTCGTGGCCAGCGGCGCCGAGCAGCGCGGGACGATCCTCCACCTCGCCAATGGGCGCATCCTCGAGCGCGACTCGATCCCGCTCGCCATCGACGGCGTTCCCCAGGGCCGGGTCTGGCTCTACTGGGACGTCACCGCCGCGCGCGAGATCGAGTCCCAGCGGGAGCGGCTGCTCGAGGCCGAACGCGACGTGCGCCTCGCCATCGAGGAGCAGAACACCCGCCTGCGCCAGCTCGACCAGCTGCGCACCGACTTCGTGGCGAACGCGTCCCACGAGTTGCGCACGCCACTCACCTCGATCATCGGGTTCGGCGAGATGCTGCTCGAGGAGTTCGACGGACCGCTCACCGCAGCGCAGCGCGAGCACCTCGAGGTGATCGACCGCAGCAGCCGCCGCATGCAGCGCCTCGTCGAGGACCTGCTGCTCGTCTCACGGCTCGAGAGCCGCACCATGCCCATGGATCGCCACGAGGTCGACGTCGCCTCGGTGGTGCGCCAATCCCTCGCGGAGATGGCCCCGCGGGCCGAGACGGCCGGGATCACGCTCACCGCGGCGGTGACCGACGGGCCGCCACGACTCGGCGATGCGGGGCGCCTCGGACAGGCCGTCGACAACCTCGTCGTGAACGCGCTGAAGTTCACCCCTCGGGGCGGCGAGGTCGAGGTGACCGCGGGGCACAACGGCGCGGCCTGGGTGATCACCGTGCGCGACACCGGCATCGGCATCCCGGCCGACGAGGTCGGCAACCTCTTCTCGAAGTTCTTCCGGGCCTCGAACGCCGAGCACGGCGACGTACCGGGCACCGGTCTCGGCCTGGCCATCGTGGAGGCGATCGTCGAGGTGCACCACGGCACGGTGCAGGTGGCGAGCACCGAGGGCGCGGGGACGACCTTCACCATCCGACTGCCTGACTGAACGGCGGCGACGACCGCCGTGCCCCCGGGTCAGCCCTGCTGCGCCATGGCGTGGGCCTTGGCCCACCGGTAGTCGGCCTTGCCCGAGGGCGACCGGGTGATCTCGTCGACGAGGTGCACCTCGCGGGGCGCCTTGTAGCGGGCGAGCAACGAGTGGCAGTGCTCGGCGAGCGTGTGGACGCCCGGCGTGGAACCGGGACGCGGGCGTACGACCGCGACGACCCGCTCCCCCCAGCGCTCGTCCGGCACGCCGACCACCACGACGTCGAAGACGTCGGGGTGGCTCTTGAGCGCGGACTCGACCTCCTCGGGGAAGATCTTCTCGCCGCCGGAGTTGATGCTCACCGAGCCACGGCCCAGCAGGGTGATCATGCCGTCGGCCTCGATCATGGCCATGTCCCCCGGCAGCACCCAGCGCTTCCCCTCGAACTCGGCGAAGACGCTCGCGGTCTTCTCCGGGTCCTTGTAGTAACCGAGCGGCACGTAGCCGCCACGGGCGAGACGACCCACGATGCCCGAACCGGGCTCGACCGGACGGTTGTCCTCGCCGAGGACGGTGGTGTGCTCCCCCATGGCGAAGCGCGGTCGACCCTCGCCGTCCACGCCGGTGTTCGTGCCCTGGTAGCCGGTCTCCGAGGCGCCGAGGCTGTCGATGACCATGACGCTGGGGAGGCGTTCGGCGATGCGGGCCTTCACCGCGGGCGACAGGATCGCCCCGCCCGACCCGATCACGAAGAACCCGCTGAGGTCGTACTCAGCCGTGCCGTCGTCGAGCGCCTCGATGAGCGGACGCGCCATGGCGTCGCCGACGAGGCTCACCGACATCACCCGCTCGCGCTCGACCGTCCGCCAGATCTCGTGCGGGTCCATGCGTCGAGCCGAGGAGAGCACGAGGGTGTTGCCGCCGAAGATCGTCATCATCCCGACCCAGAGCGCCGCACCGTGCATGAGCGGGGCGACGGGCATCGAGACGGTGCCGCCACCCTCGACCGCCTTCTGCACGAAGGCCTCGGGGGTCTCCGGCACGGGGCCGCCCATCGCGAGCAGCGGTGCGAGGGTCGAGAGGAAGAAGTCCCGCTGGTACCACATCACGCCCTTCGGCATGCCGGTGGTGCCGCCGGTGTAGAGGATGTAGAGGTCCTCCTCGGCACGCGGCGCGAAGTCGCGGGCCGGCGACGCGGCCGCGAGGGCCGCCTCGTACTCCACCGCGCCGATCGCTGCGAGGTCCGCCTCGGTGCCGTCCTCGACCGCCACGAAGACCGTGAGCTTCGGGGCGTCGGGTGCGACGTGCGCGATGCGGTCGACGAACTCGCGACCGTGGATGAGTGCCTTGAGGTCCGCGTTGTCGAAGAGGTAGGCCAGCTCACCCTCGACGTAGCGGTAGTTCACGTTGATCGGCACCGCGCCGAGCTTGTAGGCGGCGAAGGTGCCCTCCACGTACTCCGGACCGTTGTAGAGGTAGAGCCCGACGTGGTCGCCCCGGCCCACGCCGTGGGCGGCGAGGTGGTTGGCGAGACGGGTCGCACGCTCGTCGAGCTCTCGGAAGGTGAAGCGTCGGTCACCGCAGACGATCGCGGTGCGGTCCGCGACCGCATCCGCGGTCGCCTCGAAGAGGTCGGCGAGGTTCCACTGCATCGGCATGGCCGCGCAGGTTACCGGGTGACGATCACGCAGGACCCGTGGCCGAAGAGCCCCTGGTTGATGGAGAGCCCGACGCGGGCCCCCTCGACCTGCCGACCCTCGGCCCGACCCTGCAGCTGCCAGGTCAGCTCGCAGACCTGCTGGATCGCCTGGGCCGGCACGGCCTCCCCGAAGCAGGCGAGCCCACCGCTGGCGTTCACCGGCACCCGGCCACCGAGGGCCGTGGCCCCCTCGTCGACGAGCCGCTCGGCCTCGCCGGGCGGGCAGAGGCCGATGTTCTCGTACCAGTCGAGCTCGAGCGCGGTCGAGAGGTCGTAGACCTCGGCGAGGCTGAGGTCCTCGGGTCCGAGCCCCGCCTGCTCGTAGGCGGCGTGGGCGATTGAGTCGCGGAACGTGCGCTCGGGCTCGGGCACCCCGAAGGCCGAGTCGGTCGCGAAGTTCGGCATCTCGATCACCGTGTTCGGGTACGACGGGGTGACCGTGGCGACCGCCGAGATGCGCACGGGATCGGTGACCCCCCGGGCGCGCGCGTAGTCCATGCTGCAGACGACGAGCGCGGCGGCCCCGTCGGAGGTCGCACAGATCTCGAGCAGCCGGAGCGGGTCGGAGACGATCGGCGACGCGTTCACGTCCTCGATCGTCACCTCCTTGCGGAACCGTGCGTACGGGTTGTGGAGGCCGTGGCGCGCGTTCTTGACCTTGACCCTGGCGAAGTGGTCCGGGGTCGCGCCGTACTGCTCGATGCGTCGGCGCGCGTAGAGCCCGAAGTAGGTCGGGTTCGTGGCGCCGAGCAGCCGGCACCGCAGCCAGTCCGGATCGTCGCCCCGCTCCCCCGAGTTGGGGGCGAGGAAGCCCTTCGGGGTCGTGTCCGCCCCGACCACGAGGGCCACGTCGCAGAGCCCGGCGAGGATCTGGGCCCGGGCCGCGTTGAGCGCGGTGGCCCCGGAGGCGCAGGCCGCGTAGGCCGAGGCCACGGGCGCGCCCTGCCAGCCGAGGGCCTGGGCGAACGTCGCGCCGGCCACGTAGCCCGGGTAGCCGTTGCGCACGGTCTCGCCGCCGGCCACGAACTGGATGTCCCGCCAGTCGACGCCGGCGTCGGCCAGCGCCTCGCGGGCCGCGACCACGCCGTACTCGACGAAGTTGCGCCCCCACTTGCCCCACGGGTGCATGCCGACCCCGAGGACCGCGACCTCACCGACGCTCACCGTCCGCCCTCCACCGGTCGCCACTGCCACACGACGTACTCGTGCTCGTCGTCCTCGTAGAGCACCCCGAGCTCGATGGTCACCTCGACGCCGGCCCGCAGCGCGGCCGGATCGCAGTCGGGTGCGAGCCGACCGAGCACGACCATGCGCTCCTCGGCCAGCTCGACCGCCAGCACCGTGTACGGCACGAACGGGTCGGGCGCGACGTAGGGCGCCGGCGGCTGGTAGTGGTTCGTGGTCCAGGACCACACGCGCCCGCTCGCCGACAGGTGCACCTCGTCGAGGTCCTCACCCGGGGCCGCGGGATTGCGGGAGAAGGCGAGGTTCTTCGGGAAGAAGAAGGAGCCGGTCTCGGTGCCCCGGCTGCCGATGAGCCGGGGATCCTCCCCGGTCGTGAACCAGCCGTCCACCGCGGGCACGCGGGTCTTCGCACTCACTCGGCACCTCCGGTGCTCGCGTCGAGCAGCCCGGCGAGACCGGCGATGGTCGCCTCGGCCTCTGCGATGACCGCGGTGATGATCTCGGCGACGGTCGGGAGCGCGTCGATGACCCCGACGACCTGCCCGGTGGGCAGCACGCCGGCGTCGATGCGACCGTCGACGAGCGCGGCCTTCGTGAGCATCGGCGCGTTGGCGGCCATGGCCATCTGCGCGTACGACAGCCCTTGGGCCTTCTTCATGGCGAGGCCCTCCTGGAGCATCTCGCCCGCCGACATGCCGACCATCGAACGGAACTTGAGTGCGTTGAGCGCGGCGCGCGGCAGGGCCGTGAGCCGTCCCGCGCCGGTGAGGTGCTCGACGAGCTCGGTGCGGATGACCCGCTGCGGGTGGCCGTCGACGCTCGAGGTGACGACGGTGTCGTTGATGCCCGCCTGCAGGTAGCGGCGCTTCACCTCCTCGGGCACGGTGCTCTCGGCCGACAGGAGGAACCGGGTGCCCATGGCGATGCCGGCCGCGCCCCACGCGAGCGCGGCCACCAGCCCGCGACCGTCGTTGAAGCCGCCCGCCGCGATGACCGGGATGTCGACGGTGCGAGTCACGGTGGGCACGAGCAACGAGGTCGGGACGGTGCCGGTGTGGCCGCCGCCCTCGGCGCCCTGCGCGATGACTGCGTCGACCCCCCAGGCCGCGACCTTCTCGGCGTGGCGGGGGGCACCGATCGTCGGCATGACCACGACGCCCTGGTCCTTGAGGGTCTTGACGAGCCGCTCGCCCGGGGCCTGCGCGAAGGAGGCGACCCGCACGCCCTCCCGCACGATGAGCGCGATGCGCTCGTCGACGTCGGCCTGGTCGGAGCGGAGGTTCACGCCGAACGGGCGATCGGTGCGCTCCTTCACCGTGTGCACCGCGGTGGTGAGCTCGGCCATCGTCATCGTCGCCGAGGCGAGGATGCCGAGACCGCCGGCCGAACTCGTGGCCGCGGTGAGACGCGCGCCCGCGACCCAGCCCATCCCGGTCTGGACGATCGGGTACTGCGTGCCGAACAGCTCGCAGGCGGGCGTGTGGAGTCGGCTCACTCCGGCACCTCGCGCAGCCGCAGCCCGTTCGGGTCGATCTCGGCGATGAGCGCGAGCTCGGCCTCCGTCGGCGAGCGGGTCTCCGGCACCGCGTCGGGGACCACGAGGTCGAAGCCCGTCGCGGCCACGATCTCGTCGACCGTCACGCCCGGGTGCACCGACCGCAGGCGCATCGTGTGGTCGGGGGTCTCGAAGTCGAGGACGCCGAGGTTCGTCACGACGTGGCCGAGCCGGTGGAACCGTCCAGCCGCGCCCAGCGCCCGGGCCCGGTCGTACCCCACGCCCGTCACCACGTCGACCTGGGTCACGAAGGTCTTCGCGTTGTGCGCGGGGATCCAGTACGAGGTGCGGTTCTGGATGGTGTTGCCGGGCGCGCCCCGGAAGCCGAGCAGCTGCGCCTTCGGACGGTCCATCGGGCCGATGCACGCGAAGTTCTGGTTGCCGTAGCGGTCCATCTGCGACGCGCCCATCATCACGTGCCGGCGGCCCGACCACACCACATCGAACATCGAGCGGTACGGGTTCCAGGCCTCGACGACCTTCTCGGGGCTCGCCACACCGACCGGCATCGGGTTGGCCACGAGGAGCGCCTCGCCGTCGGTCATCACGAGGTCCGGCTCGAAGGTGGCCCGCGCGAGACGCCCACCGATCATCGGGATGGTCCCGATGGGGTTCGCCATGATCTCGCCGTCGCCGCGGAACGCCTCGGCGACTGCGATCACGCAGTGGTCGGCCCGGGTGCTCACAGTCCCGCCACCTTCCGGTACTCCGCGTGGTCGCCGCAGTCGATGTACTTCGTGCGGAACGCGCTCCACGCGTCGGGATCCTTGGCCGAGGCCGCGTACTCCTTCTGGAAGGCCTCGTCGCGGGCGTAGTCGGGCGGGCACTCGGTGAAGTGCGCGCCACCCTCGGCTTCGATGACGCCGTCGGTCATGAGGCGGCTCACCCGCAGGGTCTGCACCGGGCCGCCCGCGACGAGGTCCTCGGTGGGCACGACCCGCTCCACCGACATGAACCGGCGCTCGGCCGCCCCGAGGAAGAGGTCGTCGAAGTACGGGTCGACGCCGAGGTACTGGCCGTTGCCGCGGGCATCGCCCCGGTGCATGTGCACGATCGCCGCGTCGAGGGTGAGCGCCGGCACCGCGACGAGCTCCTCCGCGTCCGCGTACGGCGAGGTGACGGTTCGGAGCTCCGGCTGGTCCATGAGGCTCGTGCCCAGGCCGACCCGGGTCGGGAGGAACGGCACCCGCCAGGCCGCGGCCTGCAGCCCGAGGAGGAACATGCCCTCGTCCATCTCGAGGGTCTCGACCGCGCCGGCCTGCCGGGCGTTGCGGAAGTGCGGCTCGAGCGCGATCGAGTCGAGCGACACGAACGCGTAGACCACCTTGCGCACCTTGCCGGTCGCACAGAGGATCCCGACGTCGGGTCCGCCGTACGACACGACGGTGAGATCGGTGAGGGGCGAGCGGGCGATGGCCCGCACGATGCTCATCGGCTTGCGCCGGGAGCCCCAGCCGCCGATGCCGATCGTCATCCCGTCGCGCAGCTCCGCGACGACGTCATCCTCGGTCATGCGCTTGTCGGGCATCGCCGGTCGCTCCCGCTACTTGGTGAAGTCGGTGTCGCGCTTGGCCACGAACGCGTCGCGGGCCTCGTCGGCGACGCCCGAGAGGTTGAGCTCGAAGGTGAAGCCCTGCTCGTACCGGTACGAGCGCCGGACGTCGACCGGGTCGATGCCGTTGAGCGAGGCCTTCGCGGCACGCATCACGTTCGGGCTCTTCGCCGCGATGTCGCGGGCGATGCGCAGCGCCGCCTCGCGCAGCTCGGCCTGCGGGACCACCTCGGCCACGCTGCCGTGGTGGTGGAGCTCCTGCGCGGTGATGGGCTTCGCCGTGTAGACCATCTGGCGCATCCGGTGCTGGGGCACGAGGCGGGCCAGGTGCGTGGCCGCGCCGAGCGCACCCCGATCCACCTCGGGCAGGCCGAACGTCGCGTCGTCGGCGGCCACGATGATGTCGGCGTTGCCGACGAGGCCGATCCCGCCCCCGAGGCAGAAGCCGTTCACCGCGGCGATGACGGGCACCTCGCACTCGTACACCGCGGCGAAGGCCTCGAAGCAGCCCCGGTTGGCGCCGATGAGCGCGTCGAAGCCCTCGGTCGCCTGCATCTCCTTGATGTCGACGCCGGCGTTGAAGCCGCGCCCCTCGGCCCGCAGCACCACGACGCGGACCTGCGGGTGGCGCCCGAGGGATCGCAGGCGGTCGGCGAGGTCGAACCACCCGGCCACGGTGAGCGCGTTCACCGGCGGGTTGTCCATCACGACCTCGGCGATCCCCTGCTCGTCGATCGTGTGCGTCGTGCCCATGGCCGTCCTCGCCCCCTCGTCACCCGGTCGGATCCGGTGCCGCCCCGTGCCGACGCCCGTGATCTGAGGGGTCGTCAGACGGAGGCGGTACCTTACCCGCATGCCTGATCCGCTGGACCTGTCGGGGCGCGTCGTCCTCGTGACCGGAGGCGCCAAGGGCGTCGGTCGCGGGATCACCGAGCGGTTCCTCGCCGCGGGCGCCGACGTCGTCATCTGCGGGCGCTCCACCCCCGAGGCCATCCCCGTCGTCGACGGTCGGGCCGCCCACTTCGTGGCGGGCGACCTGCGCGAACCCGAGCAGGTGCAGACCATCGTCGACGCGGCGGTCGCGACCTTCGGACGCCTCGACGTGCTCGTCAACAACGCGGGCGGCGCACCGCCGGCCGACACGGCCACGGTCTCGCCGCGGTTCTCGTCGGCCATCATCGCGCTCAACCTCGTGGCGCCCCTCGTGTGCTCGCAGTACGCCAACGCGGTCATGCAGGATCAGGACGAGGGCGGCGCGATCGTGAACGTGGCGAGCGTCAGCGGCGTGCGGCCGTCGCCCGGCACCGCGGCCTACGGCGCCGCGAAGGCTGGCCTGCTCAACCTCACCACGACCATGGCCGTGGAGTTCGCGCCGAAGGTGCGGGTCAACGCCATCACCGCCGGGCTCATCCGCACCGAGCAGAGCCACCTCCACTACGGCGACGAGGCGGGCATCGCCCGGGTGGCCGCGACGATCCCGATGGGCCGGCTCGCCGAACCGGTCGACGTCGGCGACGCCTGCCTGTTCCTCGCGTCGCCGCTCGCGTCGTACGTGACCGGCGCGAACCTGCTGCTCCACGGGGGCGGCGAGCGTCCGGCCTTCCTCGACGCGGCGTCCCCGTCCGCGGGCTGAGGGCGCGCCCGGCTACGGGTGCTGGCTGGAGACCGACACGACCTCGCCGGTCATGTAGGTGGAGTAGTCGCTGGCGAGGAAGACGATGACGTTGGCCACCTCCCAGGGTTCGGCCGCCCGACCGAACGCCTCGCGGGTGGTGAGCTCGTCGAGGAGCTCGTCCGTCGTGACCTTCGAGAGGAAGGCGTGCATCGCGAGGCTCGGGGCCACCGCGTTGATGCGCACCCCGAACTCGGCGGCCTCGAGCGCGGCGCACCGGGTGAGCGCCATGACCCCGGCCTTCGCCGCGGCGTAGTGGGCCTGGCCCTGCTGGGCCCGCCAGCCGATGACGCTCGCGTTGTTCACGATGACGCCGCGCCCCTGCGCCTGCATGGCCCGCAGGCCGGCGCGCACCATGCGGAACGTGCCGTTGAGGGTGACGTCGAGCACCTTGCCCCACTGGTCGTCGGTCATGTCGACGACGTTCGCCGTGCCGCCGAGCCCCGCGTTGTTCACGAGGACGTCGAGGCCGCCGTGCTCGGCGACGGTCGCGTCGACGAGGTGCTGCACCTGCTCCTCGACCGTGACGTCGCAGGGGACGGCGAGCGGGCGCGTGCCGAACAGGTCGGCGAGTTGGTCCGCGGCCTCACCGAGACGACGCTCGTGCGCGTCGGACATGACGACGGTCGCGCCCTCCTCGGCCGCCCGCTTCGCGGTGGCGAAGCCGATGCCGGTCCCGGCCGCGGCGGTGATGAGCACCGTGCGCCCGGCGAGCAGCCCGTGGGCCGCCGGGTAGTCGGGCGTCGCACCCATCCTCACACCACCTTGGGTTCGGGCGGCAGGCCGAGGGCCCGCTCGCCGATCACGTTGCGCTGGATCTGGTTCGAGCCACCGTAGATCGTGTCGGCGCGGGTGAAGAGGAAGATGCGCTGGGCGAGCGTGAGGTCGTAGGGCGCGCCCTCGGCCAGCTCGGCCTCGGGACCGAGGACGTCCATGGCGAGGCGACCCAGTTCCCGGTGCAGGGTGGCCCAGTAGAGCTTCGAGATCGAGGTCTCGCGGGTGAGGGTGCCCTCCTCGAGCGAGGAGAGCGAGCGCAGCGCGGTGTACTTCATGATCTCGAGCTCCACCCAGGCCTGCACGAGCCGCTGCCGCAGCACCGGGTCCGTGTGGTTGCCCCGGCGTCGGGCGGCCTCGACGATCTCCCGCCACTCGTTGAGGAACGTGAGCTGCTGGCCGAGGGTGAGGGCACCCCGCTCGAAGGCGAGCGTGCCCATCGCGACCCGCCAGCCCCCGTTGACCTCGCCCACGATGTTGTCGGCGGCGGTGCGGGCGCCGTCGAAGAACACCTCGTTGAACTCGGAGGTGCCGGTGATCTGCACGATGGGGCGCACCTCGATGCCCGGCTGGTCCATGGGCACGAGGAGGTAGGAGATGCCGCGGTGGCGCGGCGCGTCGCGGTTGGTGCGGCAGAGCACGAAGCACCAGTGCGAGGAGTGAGCGAGCGAGGTCCAGACCTTCTGGCCGTCGATGACCCACTCGTCGCCCTCGAGGTGGGCCCGGGTCGCGAGGTTGGCGAGATCCGAGCCCGCGTTCGGCTCGGAGTAGCCCTGGCACCAGAGCTCCTCGCCGCTCGCGATGGGCGGCAGGAACCGCTCACGCTGCGCGTCGGTGCCGTAGTGGAGGATCGTCGGACCGATGAGGCCTTCGCCGATGAGCCCGACCCGACCGGGGCCGCCGGCCCGCGCGTACTCCTCGTAGAAGATCACCTGCTCGAGCAGCGTCGCGTCGCGACCGCCGAACCGCTCGGGCCACGCGAGGCAGGTCCACCCGGCCTCGCCGAGCGCTCGCTCCCACTCCCATCGCTCCTCGAAGAGGGAGTGCTCGTCCCCCGGCCCCCCGCGGCCGCGCACCCCGGCGAACCTGCCCGCGAGCCGATCGGTGAGCCAGGCCCGGGCCTCCGCGCGGAAGGCCTCCTCGGCGGCGGAGAAGCGCAGGTCCACGGGGGTTGTCTACCGCAGCGACCCGCCGTGCGACCGAACGGACATCACGCGCCCGGACGGAAGTACGGGTTCCACGGCGCGTCGCGCGCCTCGAGCACCGTGCGCAGGTCGGGTTCGCCACGTCGACCGGCCACGAGGGCGTCGCGGGTGGCCTGCCGGTTGTTCCGGTAGACCGCGTCCGCGTCCGACGCGGCCGGGTCGACCCACACCGCCGCGATGATGCAGTGCTCGGCGACCTCCGAGGCCGACACCGCGCCGTCGGCGACTGCGTCGGCGACGCCCGCCGCGACTCCCGCCTGCGCAGCGCCCCAGGTGATGTGGCCATGCGCCTCGGACGCGATCGCCGCCTTGTTGACGAACAGGGTCATCGGTTGCGCGGGCACGCCGGGCCGGAGCACGGCGACGAAGGGCGCATGGCCGCTGCTCGGGGTGGCCAGCGCCGTGGCCCACGCGGTCCCGGCCGGTCCCACCCGGTGGCCGAGCACCGTGTTCACGTGGGCCGCCTCGGGCCCCTCCCCCACGAACGCCTCACCGATCTGCATGGACGCATCGTGCCACGCCGCTACAGTCCCCGCGCGCTCGTCGCACACCCGTCCGTCGCCCCGCACACACCGTGCCCGAGAGATCAGGAAGCGCCATGGCCGCATGCAAGGTCGGTGTCCAACTCCACCCGCAGGCCACGCCGATGGAGGACCTGCGCAACGCGTGGAAGGCGGCCGACGCGCTCGGCATCGACTCGCTGTGGGTCTGGGACCACTTCTACCCGCTCTACGGCAACCCGGATGCCGCCCACTACGAGTGCTACTCGATGCTCGCGGCGATGGCCGTCGACACCTGCCACGCCACCGTCGGCGCGCTCGTGACCTGCAACTCGTACCGCAACCCGCAGTTGCTCGCCGACATCTCGCGCACCATCGACCTCCTCTCGGACGGTCGGTTCGTGCTCGGCATCGGTTCGGGCTGGTTCGAGCGGGACTACACCGAGTACGGCTACGAGTTCGGCACGGCGCCCGAGCGACTGCGGGCCCTGCGGCGCGACCTGCCGCTCATCCAGGACCGTCTCGCGAAGCTCACCCCCGGCCCGAAGGGCCCGTTGCCGATCCTCATCGGAGGGTCCGGCGAGCGGGTGACGCTGAAGATCGTCGCCGAGTTCGCCGACGCGTGGAACACCTTCGGCCCGCCCGAGCACTTCGCGGCCAAGAACGCGGTGCTCGACGAGTGGTGCGCCGAGGTCGGGCGCGACCCCCGGGCCATCGAGCGCACGGTGGCCATCGGCGCGCACGAGGTCGACGACTGGGAGCGGTTCGTCGAGGCCGGGGCGGACCACCTCATCGTGATGACGGGCCACCCGTTCGACCTCGAGCCGACCGAGCGCCTGCTCGCCGCCGTCCGGGCCTGACCGCGGCCGCGGTGACACCGCCGCGGGTCTGCGCGCCCGGCTGGGGCACGGGGTTCCTCGCCCGTCTCACCGTGCCGGGCGAACTCTGGCACGCGGTCCGCGCCCCCGGGCTGCTGGCCGGCGCGGCGTTCCCGGGCCGCATCGACTGGACCGAACTCGCGGCGGCCGGCTTCACCGACGTCGTGTGCCTCACCCACGACGAGCCGCCGTACGACCCGGCACCGCTCAGGTTCCACGGGTTCGCGATGCAGGACCTCCTCGCCGCGCACGCCGGTCCCGACGACCCGGAGGCCGAGCGCGCGGCGACCCTCGCAGCGGCCCGGCTCACGGCCGACGCGGTGGCGGCGGGACGCGGCGTGCTCGTGCACTGCCGGGCCGGGCGCGGCCGCACCGGCACGATCATCGGGTGCGCGCTCGTGCTGCTCGGGCACGATCCGGACTTCGTGGTCGGCTGGCTCGACGGCACCCAGCGCGTGCGCAACAAGCCGGGCTGGCCCGAGCAGGACTGGCAACGGCGGACCGTGCTCACCTGCACCGATCCGACGACGACCGGGTAGGGTGCGAGCACCACGCGGGAGTCCGGTGCGCCGGGCTGAGAGGGCGGTACCGCAACCGCCGACCGTACGAACCTGATCCGGGTCATGCCGGCGCAGGGAGTGCAGGGCGTTCGCCCTCCTCGCGTGCACGTGGCGCATCGCCGATGCGCCCCGAGCCCGAGGGAGACCGATGCGCGAAGCCCTGGTGTTCGCCGGCGGGGAGCCGGTCGACCCGCGGTGGCAGGCCGAGGTGGCCGCGCGCGCCCGGGCCGGCGCCGTGGTCATCGCCGCGGACTCCGGGCTGCACCACGTGCACGCGCTCGACCTCACCGCGACCCGCCTCGTCGGCGACCTCGACTCGGCCTCCGAGGCCGCCGTGGCCCGGGCCCGGTCCGAGGGGACTCCGGTCGAGGCCCACCCGATCGATAAGGACGCGACCGACCTCCACCTCGCGCTCGACGCGGCCCGCCGGGCCGGCGCGACCCGTATCACCGTGCTCGGCGCGGGCGGCGGGCGCCACGACCACCTGCTCGCCAACGCCCTGCTGCTCGCGGCCGAGGAGTTCGCCGACCTCGACCTCGACGCGTGCTTCGGGTCCGACCGGGTGACGGTGGTGCGACGGCACGCTCGGCTCGCCGGCGCACCGGGCGACCGCATCACCCTCCTCGCAGTCGGCGGTCCCGCCCGCGGCATCACGACGACCGGACTGCGGTGGTCGCTCACCGACGGCACGCTCGAGCCCGGCTCGAGCCGGGGCGTGAGCAACGAGTTCACCGAGGTCGCGGCGGAGGTCACCCTGACCGCCGGAGTCCTGCTCGCCATCGCCCCCGACCCCCGGGCCACCTGATGCGGCTCCGCGTTCGGCACCTCCTCACCGCCGTCGCCGCGCTCGCGGTGACGGTCACCGGACTCGCCGCGTGCTCGCGCGGCGGAGGCGGAGCCGACACGGTCACCCTCGTGACCCACGACTCGTTCGCGATCTCGGAGCCCGTGCGCCGGGCGTTCGAGACCTCCACCGGCCTCCGTCTGCGCATCGTGCGCAGCGGCGACGCGGGCGCCGCGCTCAACCAGGCGATCCTCACCCGCGAGGACCCGCTGGGCGACGCGTTCTTCGGGGTCGACAACACGCTCATCGCGCGGGCCCTGGCCCGGCAGGTCTTCGTGCCGTACCGACCGGAGGCGGCACGCGGGATCCCCGCGGAGTTCGTCGTCGATCCCACCCACCATGTGACGCCGGTCGACTACGGCGACGTGTGCGTCAACTACGACCGCGCGTACTTCGCGGGCGGGGAGGAGCGGGCGCTCCCGCAGACGCTCGACGACCTGGCCGAGCCGCGGTTCGCGAGGTTGCTCGTCGTGGAGAACCCCGCGACCTCGAGCACCGGGCTCGCGTTCATGCTCGCGTCCATCGCGCGCTACGGCGAGAACGGGTGGCGCGACTGGTGGGCGAAGCTGCGGGCCGGCGGCGTGAAGATCGTCGACGGCTGGGAGCAGGCCTACAACGTCGAGTTCTCGGGCAGTGCCGGCAAGGGCGACTTCCCGCTCGTCGTCTCGTACGCGACCAGCCCGCCCGCCGAGGTGCTCTACGCGGACCCGAAGCCGACGACCGCACCGACCGGCAACCTCGACCGCACCTGCTTCCGTCAGATCGAGACGGTGGGCGTACTGCGGAACGCCGAGCACCCGGATGCGGCCCGCAAGCTCGTCGACTTCATGCTCGGCGAGCGGTTCCAGGCGGACGTGCCCCTCGGCATGTTCGTGTACCCGGTGCGGCCCGGCACCCCCGTGCCACCCGAGTTCACGCAGTACGCCGGGAGGCCGGCCGACCCGTTCCGGGTGGAGCCGGCCCGCATCGCCGCGCGCCGTGACCGGTGGCTCGAGCAGTGGAACGCGACGGTCCTCCGGTGAGGCTCGCCCGCCGCCTCGCGCTCGCCGCAGCCGCGGGGTTCCTCGTCCTCTTCTTCGCGTGGCCGGTCCTCACGGTCATCGGCCGCGGGATCATGGCCGACGGCCGCCTCGACCTCGCGGCGTTCGGCGACACGCTGCGCCGTCCCGGCATGCCGCGGATCCTCGCGTTCACCGCGTGGCAGGCCGCCATCTCGACGCTGGTCACCGTGGGGCTCGGAATCCCCGGCGCGTACGTGGTCTCGCGCTATCGGTTCCGCGGCCGAGCCCTGCTCACCGCGGCCCTCACCGTGCCGTTCGTGCTGCCCACCGTCGTCGTCGGCACGGCCTTCCTCGTGCTCCTCGGCCCGGGCGGACCGCTCGCACCGCTCGGGCTCATCGGGACGCTCCCGGCCATCGTGCTGGCCCATGCCTGCTTCAACTACGCGGTGGTGGTGCGCACGGTCGGCGCGCGTTGGTCCCACCTCGACCACCGGGCCGTCGACGCGGCCCGGACCCTCGGCGCGTCGCCGTGCCGGACCTGGTGGTCGGTGACCCTGCCCGCCCTGCGACCGGCAGTCATCACGAGCGCCGTGATCGTGTTCCTCTTCTCGTTCACCTCGTTCGGCGTGATCCTCATCCTCGGGGGACCCCGGACCGCGACGATCGAGACCGAGATCTACCGGGTCACGGTGCAGGCCCTCGACCTGCGCACCGCCGCGGTCCTCTCCATCCTGCAGGCCCTCGCGGTCGGTGCGGTCGTGGCATTCGGTGCGGCGATCGCCCGCGAGCGGTCGACCTCGCCGCGGTGGCGGCCGCGGGATCTCGACCGACTCCCGGTGGTCGGACGCCGGCATGCCGTGCTCGGCGCGAACCTGGCGGTGATGGCGGCGCTCATCGGTACGCCCCTCGTGTTCCTCGTGCGCCGATCCCTCGCCACCGGATCGGGGCCGGGCCTCGCGTGGTACCGAGCCCTCGGGACGCTCGGAGCTTCGGGCCTCACCGAGTCCCCGCTCGTCGCGCTCGGACACTCGCTGGCCTTCGCCACGGCAGCCACGGTGATCGCCGTTGCGGTTGGCACCGCGATCGCATGGTCCGTGGTCGCCCGGGACCGCTCGAGCCGGCTGGCTCGGGTCCTCGACCGCGCCAGCCTGCTCCCCCTCGGCGTCTCCGCGGTGACGGTCGGGTTCGGCTACCTCATCACGCTCGACCAGCCCCCGATCGACCTGAGGACCTCGTGGTGGATCATCCCGATCGCGCAGGCCGTGGTGGCCGTCCCGTTCGTGGTGCGCACGGTCGTGCCGATGCTGCGGTCGGTCGACCCGCGCCTGCGGGATGCGGCGGCCACGCTCGGGGCGGACCCGGCTCGCGTGTGGCGTGCGGTCGACCTCCCCGCGCTGCGGGCCGCGCTCGCCACCGCCGCGAGCTTCGCCTTCGCGATCTCGCTCGGCGAGTTCGGCGCGACGCTGTTCATCGTGCGCCCCGAGACCACGACCCTGCCCGTTGCGATCTACCGCCTGCTCGGTCGTCCCGGACCTGCGAACCTCGGGACCGCCATGGCCGCCTCGGTGCTCCTCATGGTCGTCACCACCGTCGCCGTGCTCGCCATCGACCGTGGTGCGGGCCGCGCGGGAGTCGAGCGATGAGCCTCGAGGTGCGCGGCCTCACGGTGGTGCACGCCGGGCGGACCGTGCTGCATCCGGTCGACCTCGACGTACGTACCGGCACGACGCTCACCGTGCTCGGGGCGTCCGGCGCGGGCAAGACCACGTTGCTGCGGGCGATCGCCGGCCTCGAGCCGACCCGGGGCGCAGTGCGCTGGCAGGGCGAGGACCTCGCCGCCCTCCCCACGCACCGCCGGGGCATCGGGCTCGTGTTCCATGAGCA
>JBJTQX010000021.1:0-5127 GCA_046075855.1 Actinomycetes bacterium | reverse complement strand
CCACACAACGAACCTGGAGGGCGCCAAGCTCCGCGTCGACCCCATGACCGGCGCGCCGGGGATCGTCACACTGTGCCGCGCGGCCCGGCCGCACACGACGGCGCACCCGGTCGACGCGACGCCGCCCGGGGCCTGCCCGTTCTGCCCGGGCAACGAGCACGAGACGCCGCCCGAGGTGCTGCACACCGGCGACGGCGACCCCGATGCCCCGGGATGGCGGATCCGTGTCGTGCCGAACCGTTACCCGGTGGTCGGTGGCCCGGACGCCCGGCCGGGAGCCACCGGCGCGCACGAGGTGCTCGTGCTCTCCCCCGACCACGAGGCGACGCTCGCGGACCTCGCCGAGGACCACGCGGTCGCAGTGCTCACGGTGCTGCGCGACCGAGCCCGCCACCACGTCGCCGCCGGCCGCGCCCACGCCCAGGTGCTCATCAACCACGGGCGAGCCGCCGGGGCGTCGATCGCACACCCGCACGCCCAGGTGATCGCGGTCGACCTCGTGCCGCCCCTCGTGCTCGAACGGGAGGCGCGGGCCGAGGCGGCCGGCGGCGACCTCCTGGCCCTCGACCTCGCCGGGGCCCGGACGGCCGGGACCGTGGTGGAGGAGGTCGACGGTGCTCCGGCCTGGGTGCCGGTGGCCGGGGCCTGGCCCTGGGGCCTGCGCATCGCCCCGCCCGAGCGGGTCGCCCGGTTCGACGAGGCCACCGATCCGTCGGTCGCGGCCGTCGCCCGGGTGCTGCGCCGGGTCCTCGCCCGGCTCGGCGCCGCCCTCGGCCCCCACGCCCACAACGTGGTCGTCCACTCGGGCGCGCCGGACGTTTCATCCGGACTGCTCCCGTGGTTCGTAGAGGTGGTACCCCGGCTGGGAGTCCACGCGGGCTTCGAGTTGGGTACGGGCATCCTGGTGAACCCGGTCCCGCCGGAGGCGGCGGCCGCCACGTTGAGAGGGAGCGAACCCCCGTGCGAATCCACCTCTGCACCGTGATCGACTGCACGCCCGAGGAGACCTGGGCCTCGGTCGAGGACATCGCCACCCACGTCGAGTGGATGGCCGACGCCGACTCGATCACCTTCACCTCCGAGCAGCGGCAGGGCGTCGGCACCGAGTTCGAGTGCCTCACCCGGGTCGGCCCGCTCGTCACCACCGACGTCATGACGGTGACCGAGTGGATCCCGGCCCAGCGCATGGGCATCGAGCACCGCGGCGTCGTGACGGGCCGTGGACACTTCGAGCTCGAGGGTGATGGTCGCGGCCGCACCGTGTTCTGCTGGGAGGAGGACCTCACCTTCCCGACGTGGATGGGTGGCCGCCTCGGCGAGCGGGCGGGGCGACCCGTGCTCATGCGCATCTGGCGGGCCAACCTCAGCCGGCTCAAGGCCAAGGCCGAGCGCGAGGCCGCTGCGGCGCGCCTCGACGCGCGGGCCGCGGTCGCGACGGACTCGACCGCCGACGAGGCCGTCAGCGCCTGAGGCGCGACGCCGGGCTCAGCGCCCGGCGAACCGGGCCTTGCCCGGACCCTGCTCGAGGAACGACGCGACGCCGGTGCGCGCGTCCTCGGTGCCGAACACCTCGACGAACGCGTCGGCCTCGAGGTCGAGACCGGCCGCGAGCGATCCGTCGAGCCCGCCGTCGATGGCCCGCTTGGCCAGGCCCATCGCGACCACCGCGCCCGCCGCGAGCCCGCGGGTGAACTCGAGCGCGGCGGCCTCGAAGTCCTCGTCCTCGAGCACGCGGTCGACGAGCCCCCAGGCCAGCGCCTCCTCGGCCCGCAGGTTGCGGCCGGTCCACACGAGGTCCTTGGCCCGAGCCGGGCCCACGAGCCGGGTGAGGCGCTGCGTGCCGCCGGCCCCCGGGATGATGCCGAGGAGGATCTCGGGCTGACCGAGACGCGCGTTCGGTGCGGCGACGCGCAGGTCGCAGGCGAGCGCGAGCTCCATGCCCCCGCCGAGCGCGAAGCCGCGCACGCCGGCGACCACGGGGCGCGGGATGGCCGCGAGCCCGTCGAACGCGCGCCGGAAGATCGCACCGATCTCTGCCGCGGCCTCGGGCCCGTCGAACTCGGTGATGTCGGCGCCGGCGGCGAGCGCCTTCTCCGAGCCGAGCACGAGGACGGCCTTGACGCTCGCGTCCGCCGCGAGCGCGAACGCGGCGTCGCCGAGCTCGGTGAGCAGCGCCCGCGAGAGCGGGTTCATCGGCGGGCGGTTGAGCCGCAGCACGACGACCCCGTCGTCGTGGCGTTCGGTGAGGACGAGGGCGGGTGCGGGGTTCGGGTCGGTCATGGCCGCGCAGGCTAGCGGTGGGTGCCGAGGTCGCGTCCGAGCCGGGCCCGGTCAGGCGAGCAGCGTGGCCGCGGCCGTGTACGGGTCGGTGCGGCGCTCGGCCACCTCGTGCACGAGCGCCTCGAAGGCGGGACCCGCGCACCGGGCGTCGGCCGCGTCGACGAGACGGGCGAGCACGATCTTGCGGAGCTCCTCGCGGGTGCGCTGGTCGCGACGGCCGGCGAGCCGGTCCTGGGCGAGCATGAACGCCCGGTGGTCACCGATGGCCGCCCAGAACTCGTCCACCCCGCGCCCGGTGGTGGCGACCGTCTGCACGATCGGCGCGCGCCACTCCGGGTGCCCGGAGAGGTCGAGCATGACCTCGAGGTCGCGCACCGTCTCGGCCGCGCCGTCCCGGTCGCACTTGTTCACCACGAAGATGTCGGCGATCTCCATGAGCCCGGCCTTGTTGGCCTGCACCCCGTCGCCCCAGCCCGGGTTCACGACGACGACGGTCGTGTCGGCCGTGCCGACGATCTCGACCTCGACCTGGCCGACGCCGACCGTCTCGATGACGATCCACGGCTTGCCGGCCGCGTCGAGCACCCGGACCGCCTGCGGGGTCGCGAGGGCCAGACCGCCGAGGTGCCCCCGGGTGGCCATGGAGCGGATGTAGACGCCGCGGTCGGTGGCGTGCTCCTGCATTCGCACGCGGTCGCCGAGGATCGCACCGCCCGTGAACGGGCTGGTCGGATCGATGGCGACGACCCCGACCTCGTCGCCGTCGCGTCGGATGCGGCCGATGAGCGCGTCGGTGAGGCTCGACTTCCCGGCGCCCGGCGCTCCGGTGAGCCCGATGGTGTAGCCCCGGCCGGTGTGCGGGTGGAGCAGGGCCGCGACCTCGAAGGCGCGCGGGCCGCCGGCCTCGACGATCGAGATGAGCTTGGCCACCGCGCCGCGGTCACCGGCGACGGCCCGCTCGACGAGCGCGGCGGGGTCGTGACGCATCAGCGCAGGACGGTCACTCGGCGTTGTCGGCGACGACCTCGGTGACGCCGGGGACGCGGTCCATGATGATCCGCTCCACCCCGGCCTTCAGGGTCATCGTCGAGACGGGGCAGGTGCCGCATGCGCCGACGAGGCTCACGTGCACCACGCCGTTCGCGTCGACCTCGTTGAAGACGATGTCTCCGCCGTCGGCCTGCAGCGCCGGGCGGATCGCCTCGATCGCCTCGAGGATGCCGGCCTCCATCGTGTCGCTCACCGTCACCACCTCCAGTCGGCGGGTCGCCGCGGACGCCGGTGCGTCGCGGGCTGCTCAGGTTCAGTCTGCCACGGTCCCGCGCGTCCGACCGGAGCGGGGCCAGTCCGTACCGCTGCGGTCAGCAGCGCTCGACCGAGGCGCCGAGATCGGCGAGGCGCGCCGGGAGGTCGACGTAGCCGCGATCGACGTGGTGCCAGTCGTGGACCACGGTCTCCCCCTCGGCGCCGAGGCCGGCGATGGCCAGGGCGGCGCCGGCCCGGACGTCGAAGGCCCGCACCGGGGCGCCCGAGAGCCGCGCCACCCCGCGCACGACGGCGTGGCGGCCCTCGGTGCGGATGTCGGCACCCATGCGGTTCAACTCGTCGATGAACGAGAACCGGCTGTCGAAGACGTTCTCGCTCACGATCGCCGTGCCGTCGCTCACGCTGAGCAGCGCCACCGTCATCGGCATGAAGTCGGTGGCGAAGCCCGGGAATGGCAGGGTGGCCACGTCCACCGCGTGGAGGCGGTGGCGGGCGCGGGCCCGCAGGCCGGTGGCGGTCGGCTCGATGACCATGCCCATCTGGCGCAGCTTCACGACCACCATCTCGAGCTGGTCGAGCCGGATGCCGTCGAGCTCGATCTCGCCGCCCGCGATCCCGCAGGCCGTGAGGTAGGTGCCGGCCTCGATGCGGTCGCCGCACAGCTCGGTGTCGACGCTGCGCAGTTCGGACACGCCCTCGACGGTGATGGTGGAGGTGCCGGCACCGGTGACGCGAGCGCCCATCGCGTTGAGGAACGCCGCGAGGTCGGAGATCTCGGGCTCGCGGGCCGCGTTCTCGATGACCGTCGTGCCCTCGGCGAGCACCGCGGCGGCGAGGAGGTTCTCGGTCGCGCCGACGCTCGGGAACTCGAGCACGATGCGCGCGCCGTGGAGGTGGGGCGCGCTCGCCTCGATGTAGCCGTGGCTGACGCTGAGCTTGGCGCCCATGGCCTCGAGGCCGCGGAAGTGCATGTCGAGCTTGCGCTGCCCGATGTTGTCGCCGCCCGGCATGGCCACCCGGGCCTCGCCGCAGCGGGCGAGGAGCGGTCCGAGCACGTTGATCGAGGCGCGCATGCGGGTCACGAGTTCGTACGGAGCCTCCGGGCTCAGGTCGCCGCTCGTGTCGAGGGTGAGCGACTCGGGTCCGGTGCGGTCGACCCCCACGCCGATGGCTGCCAGCACCTCGAGCATGACCTCGAGGTCGGCCACCGACGGGACGTTGGTGACTGCGGTGCGACCGGGCGCGAGGAGCGCCGCCGCGAGCTGCTTGCAGCCGGAGTTCTTGGACGCGCCGGCCACCCGCACTCGGCCCGCGAGGGGCTCACCGGGACGCACGCGCACGCTCGACATGGGCCTGTAAGGCTAGCCACGCACCGGGCGCGATCGGGGGACGCGCGCCGGAACCACCGACCCGCACGGGCGCTGCGGGCGCGCGGGCCGCCCGCGCGGCGGCCGGGTCGGCCTGGTCAGTGGTTGCGGTACTCGTTGGTGTGGCCCTCGACGAACGTGGTGATCGCCTTGCGCATGTCGGCGGAACGCATGCACTCGTGCTGCCCGTTCGCCTCGTACATCAGGCCGTCGC
>JBJTQX010000020.1:0-4018 GCA_046075855.1 Actinomycetes bacterium | reverse complement strand
AGGTCGCGGGCGAGGTCGCCGACGGGTTCTGCGTGCACCCGTTCAGCACCCCCGAGTACGTGGCCGAGGTGACCCGGCCGGCCCTCGCGCGCGGCGCCGCACGCGGCGGGCGCACGCTCGAGGGGTTCGAGGTCACCTGGCCGGTCATGGTGGTGAGCGGCGTCGACGAGGCCGCGACCGACGCGGCGCGCCAGGTGGTGCGCACCCAGATCGCGTTCTACGTGTCGACCCCGGCCTACCGCGCCGTGCTCGACCACCACGGCCTCGGCGACCTGCAGCCCGAGCTGCAGCGGCTCACCCGCGAGGGTCGGTGGGCCGAGATGCCGGACCTCGTCGACGACGACCTGCTCGGGCTGCTCGCGGTGGAGGCGACGCCGGACCGGGTCGGGGCGGCGATCCGCGACCGGGTCGGCGACCTCGTCGATCGGGTCTCGGTGAACGCGCCCTACGAGACCGACCCGGCCGCGTGGGCCGAGGTCGTCACCGCCATCCACGCCGGCTGAGGCCCGTACAGCGCCGGAACTCTGTGCACTTCCTGCGGCTCCGGCCGTCAGAAGTGCACAGAGTTCCAGTATGGGGCGCGGGGATACGAGGCGAGGACGCGGGGTGGAGCGTCAGGCGGTGTCGACGCGGAGGAAGGCCTCGGCCCGGCGGCCGGCGGGTAGGCCAGCGGCGCTCGCCGTGAGCTCGGCCCAGGCCCGCACGAGCTCCTCGGTCCGGACCGGATCGGCGTGCTGCGACTCGTGGGCCAGCAGCGCCGTGATCTTGCGGTCGATCTGCTCCGTGACGTCCACGTAGGTGTCGGCCTGCGGATGGGCCACCACGTAGACCTCGCGCGCTGTCCAGGGCTCGTGGCCCTCGGCGAGCAACTCGGGGTGGGCGAACTCGTTGCGGGCGTCGGGGTACACCGCCGCGAGCGCGGCCTCGCCGGCCGCGAGGTGGTCGGGGTGGCTCGCGTAGATGCGGTCCCACCGTCGCTCGGGCGACTGCACGCACACGCGGTCGGGCCGCACCGTACGGATCACCCGCGAGATGTCCCGCCGCAGCTCGATGGAGGCGGTCACCCGACCGTCCGGGTAGCCGAGGAAGTGCAGCTCGGTCACCCCGACCGCCGCGGCGGCCGCGGTCTGCTCGCCCCGGCGGATCTCGGCCATGCGCTCGCGGGTGATCGTGTTGTCGGACCCGCCCGCATCGCCGTCGGTGACGAGGCAGTACGCCACGTGGATGCCCGCAGCCGTCCAGGTCGCCACCGAGCCGGCCGCGCCGAAGTCGACGTCGTCGGGGTGGGCCATCACCATGAGGACGCGTTCGATCCCCGTGTCGTCGCTCGCGCGCATCGCCACCTCGCTCAGCCGAGGCGCTCGTCGAGCAGCCGGTTGAGGAGCTGCGGGTTGCCCTGACCCTTGGAGGCCTTCATGGCCTCGCCCATGAGGAACCCGCGCTTCTTCTTGCGGGCCTTGTCGTCGCCCTCGCGGTACTCGGCCACCGCGTCGGCGTTCGCCGCGAGGACCGCGTCGACGATCGCGCCGAGCGCGCCCTCGTCCGAGACCTGGGCGAGCCCGCGGGCATCGGCCACGGCCCGCGGCGAACCCTCCCCCGCGAGGCAGCCGGCGAGGACCTCCTTGGCCTGACCCCGGGAGATCGCACCCTGCGCCACGAGCCCGACGAGCTCGGCGAGTTCCGACGGCCCGATGGACCACGCTGCCGGTTCGGCCCCGGTCTCGTTGCCGTGGGCGAGCAGCTCGCCGGTGCACCAGTTCACGACGTCGCGGGCCGTGCCGTCGGTGAGCGCGGCGACGGCTGCGTCCGCGTACCCGGCCAGGCCCGGCGTGGCCACGAGCACCCGCGCGTCGTGCTCGGAGATGCCCCACTCGGTCACGAGCCGGCTGCGCCGCGCCGCAGGCAGCTCGGGCACCGCGGCGATCGCGGCGGCCCGCATCGCGTCGGTGGGTGCGACCGGCACGAGGTCGGGCTCGGGGAAGTAGCGGTAGTCGGAGGAGCCCTCCTTCGAGCGCATGCCGTGGGTGACCCCGGACTCCTCATCCCAGTGGCGGGTCTCCTGCACGATGCGCTCGCCCGCGTCGGCGAGCATCGACTGCCGCTCCACCTCGAACTCGATCGCACGCCCGAGCGAGCGGATGGAGTTCATGTTCTTGATCTCGACCTTCGTGCCGAGTTCGGTCGCGCCCTCGGGGCGGATCGACACGTTGGCGTCGACCCGCATGGAGCCCTCCTCCATCTTCACGTCGGAGACGCCGATGGCCAGCAGGATCGCGCGCAGCTCGGTCACGTAGCCCCGCGCCTGCTCGGCCGAGGTGATCTCCGGACGGCTGACGATCTCCATGAGCGGCACGCCGGCCCGGTTGTAGTCCACGAGCGAGTGGTCGGCGTCGTGAATGCGGCCACCCCCACCGACGTGCGTGCTCTTGCCGGTGTCCTCCTCCATTTGGGCCCGCTCGATGCGGATGCGGTCCCCGTCGACCTCGATCCACCCGTCGGCGCAGATGGGCTCGTCGTACTGCGAGGTCTGGAAGTCCTTCGGCATGTCCGGGTAGAAGTAGTTCTTCCGGTGGAAGATCGACCGCTCCGGCACGGTGAAGTGCAGGGCTTCGCCGATGCGCAGCGCGTACTCGACCACCCGCTCGTTCAGCACCGGCAGCGAGCCGGGCAGGCCGAGGCAGACCGGACACACGTTGGTGTTGGGCTCGGCCCCGAACTGGTTCGGGCACCCGCAGAAGAGCTTCGTGGCGGTCGAGAGCTCGACGTGGACCTCGAGGCCGATGACGGTCTCGTACGCGCTCATGCCGACTCCCCCGCGGCCTCGATCGCCCGGGCCACCCGGAACATGACGGTCTCGCCGAGGGCGGGGGCGAGCACCTGCACCCCGATCGGCAGGCCGTCCGCGCCGAGGCCGAACGGCACGCTCATGGCCGGGTGCCCCGCGAGGTTCGTCGGGATGGTGCAGACGTCCGAGAGGTACATGGCCAACGGGTCCGCGGTCTTGGCCCCGAACGGGAACGCGGTGGTCGGTGCGGTCGGCGAGATGAGCGCGTCGACCCGCTCGTAGGCCGCCGCGAGGTCGCGGATGATGAGCGTGCGCACCCGCTGGGCCTGGCCGTAGTACGCGTCGTAGTAGCCGGCCGAGAGCGCGTAGGTGCCGAGCATGATGCGGCGCTTCACCTCGTCGCCGAACCCGGCGTCGCGGGTCGCCGCGTTCATCTCGGCCACGTCGACGCCCGGGCTGCGCAGCCCGTAGCGGACGCCGTCGTAGCGCGCGAGGTTCGAGGAGGCCTCGGCTGGGGCGATCAGGTAGTAGGCCGACAGTCCGTAGACCGCGCTCGGCACCGAGATGCGCTCCACCGTCGCACCGGCGGCGACGAGCGCCTCCGCGGCCCGCTCCACCGCGGTGCGCACCTCGGGGGCGATGCCGTCGGCCTAGGTGAGCTCGACCGCGATGCCGATGCGCAGCCCGGCCACGTCGCCGCCCGCGGCACGCAGCGAGGTGGGCGGCGCGGCGATCGAGGTGGAGTCGAGCGGATCGTGGCCCGAGATCACGTCGAGCAGGAGCGCGGCGTCGTCGACCGAGGTCGCGAACGGTCCGATCTGGTCGAGGCTCGATGCGAACGCGATGAGGCCGTAGCGCGACACGAGGCCGTAGGTGGGCTTCACCCCGACGACCCCGCAGAGCGCCGCGGGTTGGCGGATCGATCCGCCCGTGTCGGAGCCGAGCGAGAGCGGCGCGAACCCGGCGGCGACCGCGGCCGCCGACCCGCCGCTCGATCCGCCCGGCACCCGGCTCGGGTCACGCGGGTTGCGCGTCGGTCCGAACGCCGAGTTCTCGGTGGAGGACCCCATGGCGAACTCGTCGAGGTTCGTCTTGCCGACCGGGACGCCGCCGGCGGCGAGCACCCGCTCGACCGCGGTCGCGGTGTACGGCGGCTTCCAGCCCTCGAGGATCCGCGAGGAGCAGGTGGTGGCGACGCCGCGGGTGCAGAGGTTGTCCTTGAGCGCGACCGGC